>CAIYES010000065.1 GCA_903925275.1 uncultured Bacteroidales bacterium | reverse complement strand
TCTCTAATGTTTTCGGAAGAGACGCTTTACTTCCATGCTGTTCGATCCGAAATTGATAAGTAATCCTTTTTCAAGCTGATAGGCTGTTAGATAATTCAAAGCTTGTGCCAGGTGAACCTCTTCCAATTTGATAACAGCTTTTATTTCAACCATTACCTCACCTGCAACTATAAAATCAGCCCGTCGCGTGCCAACATGAATGCCTTCGTAATAGATTGGCATGTCTTGTTCCCTTAAGAAATCAATCCCTGTCCTTTCAAGTTCAATTGCCAGGCAACGCTGGTAAATGACTTCCTGAAATCCATTGCCCAGTGTCGTATGCACTTTCATAGCACATCCAATAATTTTGTAAGTCAAATCATCTTCTATCATGATCTTTCAGTTTAGAACTTCTATTTTCATTTTCAAAATCCTGTTAATCCTGTCATCCTGAGCATCCTGATTCAGACACCTATTCATATTGCAATGCCTCCACAGGATTCCTTGTCGCCGCTTTCCAGCTTTGCCAACCAATAGTAAGCAAAGCAATGGCAATCGAAAGTACACCTGCAAGGATATAGATCCAGAGGCTGATATCAATCCTGAATGCATAGTGTTGTAACCAACCTTTCATCACCAGGATGGAGATTGGGGTCGATATGACCAATGCAATCAGAATCAAACCAATAATTTCCTTTGAGAAGAGGTAAACAATGTTTCCGGTTTGTGCCCCGTGCACTTTTCGTACCCCTACCTCCTTGATCTTTTTGGAGGCAGTGAATGCAGCCAATGCCCAAAGCCCTAAAGCCGAGATAAAAAAAGCAAGCATCGTAAAAATGGCGACGATATTTCCAAATCGTTTGTCTGATTGGTATTGGTTGTCAAAAAAGCTATCCAGGAAAAAGTAATCAAAACTTGCCTCCGGGAAATACGATTGCCAACGGCTTTTGACCATTTTCACAACTTCGTCTGGTTTGGTGCCTGCCGATTTAATGGCAATAAAACGAGGCGGAACCCAACTGATACGACCATTTGTTACGAACATTATGGGCGTATAAGCATTTCCCAATCCGCGCTGGTGCCAATTTTGTAAAACGCCGATAATGGTGAATGGGAGGGCTTCCGACTCGACTGCTACTTGTTTTCCAATGGCCTCCTCAGGATTTTGTAAACCTAGCATTGACAGGGATGCCTCATTCACAAGCAGACATTCGCGGTCGTTGCCAAACCCTTTTTGGAAGGAGCGGCCTGCCAGTAATTTGAAACCGAAAGTCTCGACAAAACGATCGTCAACGGCCAGCATCTCATAAAGCCGGCTTTGATTAGAGCTGTTGCCTTGTAGTTGGTTGGACGCAAAAAAGGCCACTTCCATTCCGGGTACTGCACCTGCCACAGTGACAGAACTGATGCTGTTTTCCTGTTTCAGGTTTTCGGCAAAGAGGTTGACCTGGTTATCTAATCCAGTGCGGCTAACCGGAAATTTGAGAACGATTGTCTGATCGATATTGACACCCAGGTCCTGCTCCTGCATAAATTTCACTTGTTGGTAAACGATAAAAGTACCACACATCAGGAAAAGTGCTGCTGAAAACTGGAAAACGACCAGGATACGCCGGGTTAAACCTGCCGATCCGGAGTTAAAATAATTTCCCTTCAGGATGATCGATGGTTGTACTTTTGATAAAATAAATGCCGGATAGAATCCGGATAGAAATATTCCGGAAACAAGAACTGCAATGGCAGAAATCCAGAAAACCGGTTGCCTCAGTACGAAAAGGCCAATATTCTCCCCCATGATCTGGTTAAAAGCAGGTTTAAGCAACAGCACAAATAGAAGAGCCAAAACAACTGCCGCCATGTTAACCAGTAACGATTCGGTAAGGTACTGAGAAATCAATTGTGTTCTGAATGCCCCTGCCACCTTCCGGATGCCCACCTCTTTTGCCCTTTCCATCGCACGTGCCGTAGTAAGGTTGATGTAATTGATCCAGGCAGTAATCAAAATGACCAGCGCAATGATGATCAGTGTGATGAGTGAATTTTTGTTGCCCTTTAGCTCCCTTTCGTACTGCTTTTGAGGATTAAGGTGAATTTTTTCGAGTGGCACAAGTGTGACTGCCCAAGTCTTGTTTTTCAGGGCTGGTCGGGTTTTGTATTTTTCGGACATCGCCGGAAATTGGTCTTCGATTTCTTTGGGATTTTTACCTGGCGATATAAGCAGATAGGTATATGCCTCGTGAAAGTACCAGAACTCTTTCATCCAGTTGGGAAGTGTCTCGTAGGATATGAGGTAATTGAACCGAATGTGTGAGTTGGTTGGAAAATTTTCCAGAACTCCCGTCACTTCATAATTTGCAAAATTAGAGCCTGCCGCAAAAGTGAGTAGTTTCCCAAGTGGACTTTCATCCTTGAAAAACCGTCGGGCCACTTCTTCTGTGATCACCACCGTTCGGGGGCGTTTCAGTTGATCGTTGACGGCACCTTCCTTCAACTTAAAATCAAATACAGTGAAAAAGGAGGGTCCCACATAGGCTATTCCGGTTTCCCTGATCCTGTTTTCCTTGAAAGAGACCACCTGTTCGGTGTTTTGCATACCTATTCTGACAAAATCCTCCACGCCGGTCATCTCTTTGCTGATCGCGCTGCCGTAACCAAAGGTGCTGGTTGCCCAGTCGTCCGTCAATTGATTCCCTTCGTAGAAACGACTCTCCAACCTGTAAATACGATCCCGTTTCTGGTGCATTTTGTCAAAACTGAACTCAAAGCTTATATAATTGAATATCAGCAATGAAACCGCTAGTCCAATCGACAAGCCAAGCACATTGACGAGGGAGAAGGCTTTATTTTTTGCCTGGTTCCGCAGGGCCATTTTCCAATAGTGTTGAAACATGCTCAAATAGAATTGTTTGGTTCAATTGATTCTTGGCACAACACTCTGGTGCACCATTTTCCAGTTTTCTACACAGATTTCATCAGGAGGTGATT
>CAIYES010000064.1 GCA_903925275.1 uncultured Bacteroidales bacterium | reverse complement strand
TTAGAGACTGTTTAAATTTCTTATTTAGTTATATTTCTGTGTGTAAGACTGTGCCGTAGGCACAAAATCTGTGTAGAAACCGAATGTTCTGAGAACCATTTCGTCCCGTACGGGACGAAATAATGCATATATCCCTGTTATTCAATAACATAAAATCCCTAAAGTGATTTAAAAACAAATTTAAACAGACTCTTAATGCAAAGATGAATAAATAGGTTGAAACACTGTATCCTTTTTTAAAAAATAACTGCCATGATTATGGCAACATACAAGCTAATAATTCCCAAAGTAAAAAATTCTGATAATGGCTGCCATTATCAAAATTTCTTTTAAATTGCGAAGGAAAAACCGCAACGTATGTCGCGTTGCACATAATCAAAAAAAGCCATGAACGAGGAACATGCTTTTCAACGAAGGTTAAACCTGTTTGACTCCACGGCAATTGTCGTTGGCTCAATGATCGGTTCGGGAATCTTTATCGTCAGTGCCGATATTGCACGGACGGTCGGCTCCCCCGGTTGGCTTATGACCGTTTGGATCATTTCAGGAATAATGACCATTTTTGCTGCTCTGAGCTATGGGGAACTTGCCGGCATGTTTCCGAAAGCCGGAGGACAGTATGTCTATTTAAAGGAGGCATACAACCCGTTGACGGGTTTTTTATATGGCTGGACGCTGTTCCTGGTGATACAAACCGGCACGATTGCCGCAGTGGGTATGGCTTTTGCCAAATTTTCAGGGGTATTGGTACCCTGGGTTTCAGAAAATATCGTTTGGTTCAGGGCCGGGTTCTTTAAATTCGGACCGGTACAGCTTGTGGCCATCGGGTCCATCGCCTTTTTAACCTGGATCAATACCAGGGGTATCCAGCAAGGGAAAAAGGTTCAAAATGCCTTTACTTCCGGGAAGTTTATCCTGCTGATATTATTTATCATCATCGGCCTTGGTTTTGCATCAAATTTCACCGCGATGAAGATAAACAGCCCGATCTTCTGGAGCCCTGAAAAAGAGGGAGCCGGCGGGCAGGACATCCCAATTGCCGGAATGGCGCTGATCGCTGCCATCGGTATGGCCATGGTGGGTAGCCTCTTTTCATCTGATGCCTGGAACAACATCACCTTCACGGCGGGAGAAGTGATCAATCCAAGGAAAAATATTCCCCTGAGCCTGTTCCTGGGAACCCTGGTAGTAACCATTCTCTACCTCCTTGCCAATGTTGTTTACATTACAGCACTGCCTGTCAGGGGTGAGCCTGAAGGCGCTGATATTGCCACAAGGGGAATGCAATACGCTTTGAACGACCGGCTGGGAACTGCTGCAATCTCCGGTGTTTTCGGCAACTACACGGTATTGATCATGGCAGCTTTCATCGTCATATCAACTTTCGGTTGTAACAACGGACTTATCCTTGCCGGAGCACGCGTATATTATGCCATGGCCTCCGACGGGATATTTTTTAAAAAAGTCGGAACCCTCAATAAAAAAGGGGTTCCTGCAACAGGTTTGGTAATACAGGGCATCTGGGCGGGATTGCTATGCCTTTCCGGAACCTATGGACAATTACTTGATTACGTTGTATTTGCTGTTCTTATTTTCTACGTACTCACCATTTTCGGGTTATTCCGGCTGCGAAAATACCATCCTGAAATTGATCGCCCCTACAAAGCATTTGGGTATCCTTTCATTCCACTGATATACATCATATTGGCATCAGCCGTCATGATCATCCTGTTTTTTTATAAACCGGAATATACCTGGCCGGGATTAATCATCGTTCTTCTAGGGATACCGGCATACTTCTTTTGGCGAAAAAGTTGATACCTCACTGATCGTTTGAGGACATATCTATAGCAGTCAGCTGTAGCTGACTGCTAAATGACTGCTAAATCAGAAAATGTCCATAAATACGGAGCTCACTGTTTTAAGATCATGAAATACCCATAAGAACAAGGTTCATGCAAACCG
>CAIYES010000063.1 GCA_903925275.1 uncultured Bacteroidales bacterium | reverse complement strand
TATTCAATCCCTTCGGGGCTGTGGTTTTTCACCATTCTTAACCGAGGGTTTCACCCACGGTTATTGATATTTTGCCACTTTCGGGGCTGTGGTTTTTCACCATTCTTAACCGAGGGTTTCACCCACGGTTATTGATATTCAGCCTTCGTGGCACCTCTGTTACTCATTTAGAATGTACTAATTTATCCCGTTTTAGATATAATCACTGTAAACAGCAAAACAGGTAGGCAAGTGAAAAAGTGAAACAACTAACGTGTTGTTTATTCTGTCTTAATGGATTTCACGGGAGAATTAAGCAAATAATTGTAGCTTTGAATTTTAGTTTATCCAATCCTCCATTTTTACATTCATGTCATTAATTTACTAACTATAAGATCTTTATGGAAAACTTCATCGCTTATAACCCTGTAACCCTTCATTTCGGAAAAGATATCCTCGCCACCCTGGGAACTACCCTGAAAGAATACGGCAACCGTGTACTGCTCGTTTACGGAAAGGGGTCGGTTAAGAAAAGCGGCCTCTATGACCAACTCGTGCAGGATTTGAAAAAGCAAGGCTTCGACATATCTGAATATGGTGGAATAAAGTCAAATCCGGTGATAGAAGATGTGGATGCCGCAGCAGCAATCGGCCGGGAGAACCATGTTGATGTAATTCTTGCCGTGGGAGGCGGCAGTGTGATTGATTCTTCGAAGATCATCTCGGTCGCAATCCCGGTTGAAAACAAGGCCTGGGATTTTTTCACCGGAAAAACGAAGGCCAAAACGGCAATACCACTCGTTGCGGTCCTTACCCTTGCCGCTACCGGCACGGAGATGAATCCGTTTGCCGTGGTTTCCAACCATGCACTGGAGCAGAAATCTGCTTTCGGCTCTCCCCTCACCTTCCCGAAACATTCATTTCTTGATCCGCAGCTTACACTAACTGTTCCAAGGGACTACACGGCTTATGGGATAGCCGACCTGATCGCTCATTGTTTCGAAGCCTGGTTTGGTTCCGGCGAAGCGACCCTTACCGACCGTTTCGTTATTTCTATCGTAAAAGAGGCTATCGAATACGGACCAAAATTGCTTGGGGATCTGCAGAACTACGAATACCGCGCAAAGATAATGTTTGCCGCCACCATGGCACTAAACGGAACCACCATGTACGGAAGATCATCCGGCGACTGGGGTGTTCACAGTGCAGGACATTGTTTGTCGTTGCTTTACGACGTACCTCATGGCGCCTCCCTGACGATTGTATATCCCGCCTGGATGCGACATTTCAAAGAGCATGTTGGCTCCCGCATTGCTCAGTTGGGATCGGGTATCTTTAACGAACCCCTCACAGCCGACGAGTCAATTGACCGCATCGAAGCTTTCTTCAAGTCGCTGGGTTGCCCGACCAGATTGTCGGATTTGAATATCCCCGGCGACCTTCGCACGCCTATCTTTGAATCGATGGTGCATACCAGGGTAAGTGGGGCAAATATGAAAATGACGGAAGAGGATTATGGGAAGTTGATTGAATTGTATATGTAGACTACCTCACCCCCCTGACCCCCTCTCCGCCCGGAGAGGGGGAAATGAATAGATTGTTTTTGAAACAATTTTGATAATGCCTTTTATAAAAACCAGTTATCGAAATGATTTTTATTATGGGGCTTCCAAAGAGTTGATCATTTTGGCGAAAGAATTTCGAAAAACGCAAACAGAGGCTGAAAAAATTCTTTGGAAAGCTTTACGAAATCATGTTTTTTCTGAACTGAAGTTCAGGAGGCAACATCCAGTGAAGTGCTTTATTGCGGACTTTTATTGTCATGAATACAAACTGATCATCGAAGTTGATGGCGGAATTCACAACCATAACATCCAGAAAGAACATGATGAAAACCGCACTTCTGAACTTGATGAAATGGGAATTCAGGTCATTCGTTTTACAAATGAAGATATCCTGAAAAATGTTGAATCTGTGCTTCACCAAATTCATCAAACCATACTACAATCCTCCTCCCCCTCTCCGGGCGGAGAGGGGGCAGGGGGGTGAGGTATGCTCACCCCATCTCCCTCAGATTCAACCTCCTCAGCTTTGGTGCAAACCGCGAAGTAAACCCCACGATCCCCAGGGTCATGATACCCCCGAAGATCACCGATGGAATAAGTCCCAGGAGCTTGGCTGCAAGTCCCGATTCAAAAGAGCCGATTTCGTTGGATGATCCGATGAAAATGGCATTGACCGAAGCCACCCGGCCACGCATCTCGTCGGGGGTAAGCAGTTGCATGGCCGTGGATCGGATAATCACGCTGATGTTGTCGAACATGCCACTCAGCATAAGAATTCCAAGGGATAAATAAAAATTTCGGGACAATGCAAAACATATAATGCAAAGTCCAAACCCTGCAACCCCGATCATCATATATCTCCCGGCATGGACCATGGGAGGTTTGTGTGCAATAACCAGTGACATCGCCACGGCGCCCACCATCGGCGCAGCCCGTAAAAACCCCAGTCCCTGCGGCCCCACCATCAGCACTTCGGCAGCAAATATTGGCAACATGGCAACTGCACCGCCGAAAAGTACTGCAAACATATCGAGTGACATGGATCCAAATAACACCTGGTTTTTATAAACAAATTTCAGCCCCGACGACAGCCGCTGATACAAAGTTTCTCCGGCTTCGGACTGCGGCACCGGGCGATTTTTCACAAATCCAAGCAGAGTAACTGCTACCAATAAAAAAAAGAGCACGCTGATATAAGCAGCGCGGACCCCGAAAAACCCATAAATCAACCCTCCGAGCGCAGGGCCGGTAATGGCGGCAATGTGCCACATGGTGCTGTTCCATGTCGACGCATTGGTATAGAGATGCCTTGGAATGAGTTGCGACATCAGGGCAATAATCGAAGGATAGAGAAATGCCCGCGAGATACCCGAAATCATGACTACCAGGTAAATTGGAAAAACCCCGAAAGTGGTAATAATTCCCAGGGGTTTTATGGAAAACAAAAAAAGCAGGGTAGTCCCGACCAGGAATAGAAATGTGAACAGGACGATGATGCGTTTCCGGTTGTAGCGATCGGCTGCATGACCAGCGAAAAGAGCAATTGCAATATTCGGTAAAGCTTCGGCAAGGCCTATCAGACCAAGGGCTAACGGATCTTTTGTAAGTTCATACATCTGCCAGCCAACGATGAGACCCTGCATCTGAAATGCAATGGTTGTAAAAAAACGGAATGTCAGGAACAATCTGAAATCGCCTACCTTTAAAACAGCATAGGCGTCATGTTTGATCGGAGGAGTATAGCCGGTTGACAAGGTTATTCTTCGTCTTTTTCCTGATCTTCGTAAGCCTTGAGCAGCTTGTCCTGGATATCGCCAGGAACCTGGGCATACTCGGCAAACTTCATGTTATAGGTTGCACGTCCGCTGGTAATGGAACTGAGTGCCGTGGAATAACGGTTCATTTCCGCCAGGGGAACCTTAGCCAATATTTTCTGATATCTTCCTTCACTGTCCATGCCCATGATCACGGCACGGCGTCCCTGAAGGTCGGTCATCACTTCGCCCATCTTGTCTTCGGGAACAATGACTTCCACATCGTAGATTGGCTCCATGATCTTCGGGCCTGCATTCTTGAATGCTTCCCTGAAGGCGTTGCGACCGGCAAGTCTGAAAGAGATTTCGTTTGAATCAACCGGGTGCATTTTTCCATCGTAAACGTTCACGACAATATCGCGGGCATAGGAACCGGTCAAGGGGCCTTCTTCCATTTTTTCCATCAACCCTTTCATAATGGCCGGTAAAAACCGGGCATCGATAGCGCCGCCCACAATACAGCTATTCATCTGAAGACGTCCGCCCCAGTCGAGATCAACGATGTCGCGGCCACGAATCGGAAATTCATGCTGCTCAGCCATGTCCTCTTTATACGGTTGGATCATCATGTGCACTTCCCCAAATTGTCCTGAACCACCTGATTGTTTTTTATGACGATACATGGCCTTGGCCGATTTGGTAATTGTTTCGCGATAGGGAATACGCGGTGCATAAAATTCCATGGGAATTTTTTCGAGGTTCTCAACGTGCCATTTAGCCAGATTGAGGTGAAGCTCACCCTGCCCCTGCAAAATCATCTGTTTCAACTCCCTGGAATAACCCATGATCAGCGTCGGATCCATCTTCGCAAGTTCGTTTAAAATGCTGTTGATCTTTTCATCATCCGATGTGCTTCTGGCCTTAACGGCCGTTCTGAATTTCGGGTCAGGATATACGATTGGTTCGATGATATCATCAGGGTTCTTGAGCGAATTCAGGGTATTGTTTGTGAATGAGTTTTTCAGCTTGATTGTTGCACCGATATCGCCGGCCACCATCTTCTCGACCTTTTCACGACTCTTTCCGTTTACCACAAAAAGCTGTGAAAGGCGTTCTTTTGACTGTCTGACAGGATTAACCATATCCATCGCTTCCGAAATCTCCCCTGCATAAACCTTGAAATATGAGATCTCTCCAAGGTGCTGTTCTATGGAAGTTTTAAAAATAAAGGCAGAGGCAGGATCGGTTGATTTACAGGTCATCAGCTTGCCATCTTTGGTTTTGATACCGGGCATTTCATTTGGGGCAGGAACATTGGCGGTGATAAATTCGAGGAGGCGGCCAACGCCCATGTCCTGCTTTGCACAGGTGCACAATACCGGGAAAATCGTCCGGTTGATCAAACCCGTCTTCAGCGCCAGTTGCATCTGGTCTTCGGTCAGGGTTCCTTTATCAAAAAAAATCTCCATCAACGCTTCATCCTTGGAGGCAAGTTCTTCCATCAGCGCGGCATACATCTCTTCAGCTTTATCTTTTTCACTGGCAGGAATGTCAGAGATTTCAGGTTTTCCGCCGCCTGATGAAAATTTAAACTGTTTCATTTTCAACAGGTCAATGATGGTGTTGAATCCTGAACCCGCGTTTACCGGGTACTGCATCAGGGTAACGTTTTTGCCAAATTGGGACTGCATCTGACGAATGGTTTCGTCGAAATTTGCATTTTCCTGATCAAGATGGTTCACGACAAAAATTACCGGTGTGTTGGCACGATTGGTATACCTCCAGGTGATCTCGGTACCAACTTCAACCCCATTCTGGCCATTGACGACCATCAGCGCCGTGTCGACCACACGCAAGGCGGAAATCACTTCTCCGCAGAAATCGTCAAAACCGGGTGTGTCGATGATATTGATCTTTTTATTGTCGCTGAACGTATTAAGGATTGTTGCGGAAACAGAGTTCTGACGCTCTAATTCAATTGGACGATAGTCGGAAACCGTGTTTTTGTCTTCCACTGATCCACGACGGCTGATCACGCCTCCTTCAAACAGCATGGCTTCGGCTAAGGTTGTTTTTCCTGATTTTGCACCCCCGATAAGGGCAATATTGCGGATTTCATTGGTTTGGTATACCTTCATGGCAGCTAAATAATTATATAAGTGACTGAAAATTATTGTTTTCGTGAAAGGGCGACAAAATTAGAAATTTTTATGCAATTAACCAAGCCCCGGAATCAATTACGAATTAAGAATGACGAATTAAGAATCAATCTATTATGGGAGGAAGGACAAGTATCAACTGTTATACATCTCCGCTTTGATTTTTTCCCAACGTTCGGGCGACATTTTTGATCCCATGAATTCAATGACATTGCCCGCCAGCAAAGCGCCAAGTTCGCCGCATTTATGCAGGGGCATTCCGGTGGAATGGCCGAATAAAAATCCCGCCGCATAAAGGTCGCCGGCGCCCGTGGTATCAATAGGGGTCACATCTATTATCCCGATGTTGTATTGGTCAGGCCCCGACTTCACAAGTGAGCCGCTGCTACCGGTTTTTACAACCGCAATTTTCACCAGGTCGCTCAGTGCATCGAGCGCTGCTTCGGGTTCAAGGCCGGTAAGGGCCCTTGCCTCGTCTTCATTGGCAAAAACGATGTCCACATATTCTGTGATAATCGACATCAGGAAATCAATGTTGGCCTCCACTACGTTGTAACTTGCCATGTCGAGGGAGACAATCAGGCCATGTTGCCTTGCCAGTTGAACCGCCCGGCGGATCAATTCATGGTTCTGAACCAGATACCCTTCGATGTGGAAGTAGGAGTAACCTGAAAAAAGTGACGTGTGACCAGTGACGAGTGACGGGTTCAGATTGTGGGGATCGAGATGCTCTGCAGAAAGTTCAATGGCAGCGCCAAGGAAGGTGGCGAAGGTGCGCTCAGAATCGGGTGTGACAAGTGCAACGGCTCGCCCTGTTTCCTGATTGCTGTGGATCATGTGCGGATCCACTCCGGCCTGGATGAGATCACGAACGAAAAAACCGCCAAGCTCGTCTTCCCCGACAACCCCTATATAACCGGTTTTGGCCCCCAGCATCGCCAGTCCGTGAATGGTATTGGCTGCCGATCCCCCTGCCGAAAGGCTCTTTTTATAGTTCGTCAACGCCGAAAGTACAGCGTTGCTGCGATCTTTATCGACCAATTGCATACTTCCTTTTGGCAACCCAAGCAGGTCGAGGATGCTGTCGCTTTCGAGCGAGATCATAATGTCAACAAGGGCATTGCCCATACCAAGGATCTTTTTCATAACTCAATTTTCAAAGTTCAACACATAAAACAGACACGGAAAAATCTTCCGGAATTCAGCGTTCAAAACTACGATATTATTTTCAATCGGAAAGGGTGAACGGGTGAGCGGGTGAACGGGTGAGCGGGTGAACAGGTAAACAGGTGAACAGGTAAACGGGTGAACGGGTGAGCGGGTGAGTGGGTGGACGGGTGAGCGGGTGAACGGGTAAACGGGTGAGCGGGTGAACGGGTAAACGGGTGAGTGGGTGGACGGGTGAACAGGTCTTGATGGATTTGGTTTACAGAAGATATTT
>CAIYES010000062.1 GCA_903925275.1 uncultured Bacteroidales bacterium | reverse complement strand
TCTTTTTTTTTCTTTTCTCTTTCGGCTCTGCCGCTACTGAAACCGGAGGCATTTACAGTAACTCCTTCATTAAAATTAATGATTCCAGCATTAATTATCCGTGTTTAATCACAAAAACCTAAGATGAGAGATTGCACGGTTCCACTTTCATTCCATCGTCTACAAAGATCTTAATTCCGTGAGAGAATTTTGTTAATTTTCTCACTTTCGTTTTTTGACTGTTTTATCAGTCGTTGACTGCCGATTTTTGATTAATTTTTGCCTCCGTTCCAGCCAGTCATGCTTCCTGCATGATTTTATTCCGGCAAATGGCTATTTTTAGTCAAAAATCACTGTTTTAAGATACAATCCTCCCATAACCTTATTTTTTGCCTCCTGTTTTTTTTGATTTTCAACATCGTGCGTATAACTCCTGTATAACTTTAAAATATGGGCAATATCGCCCGAACTTCAGAATTTTACTGTTGGCATGACTTACAATTTTACACCCGACACAAATCAAATCCTGCATGACTGAACGTAAACGACGTCTTGTCACGTCAAAGCTGCGCGGCAGCAGCTCTTTCATTTTCAGCGCTCGTTGTCCCAATATGCGCAAGCAGTTATAGGCCAACGTGCCCAGGCCCAGGAACAATGCGTTGGTTTTAAACTTCCCACTCGGCAATTTCTCGATGTCCATGTCCGTTTTGAGTTCGCTGTGGAATTGTTCACTGGTCGCGTGGTTGTGGTAAAGATTAATGCAGGTCGCTTCATCTTCCGTCAGATTAGTCCACCATGTTGAAACTTCAAGCTCAGGAATGAGAAATCTTTCCCCGGTTTTAGCATCGGTAAATCGTTCGGTGACTTCGAACGCAATAAACATCGGAACATGTTCCATGCCGGCCGGCTTTTTATGAGAGACAAAGCCGCGAAAGATATTTTTACCAGGACGCGGTTTTTCACAAGTGCCAACTCTACGCGCAACAGCCAGCCATTGTTCCAGGCGCTCGCTGCGAAGATTCCGCTTGATCAGAAACTTGCCATCAAGATCAACAAGCGTTTCGACAAATTCAACATCATCGTGTCCTGAATCCACCCGGTACAAGATATTTTTCACTCCGATCCGCTTTGCCAAGTCATCGCATCTGCGGACAAAAGCAGAGGCGTCTTTAGCGCTATGCTGGCTGCCGTTGCGCAACTCGTTGGCCAGCATGTAACCATGCGTGCCGAGGTGAGCAAAGATTGGAGCATAACCATCTACTTCCATATATGTCCAGCTAACTCCTTCTTTTTTTGAATTGGAATTGTCCAGAACCGATACGTCAAGATCAATCACATTATAAGTTGAATAGGCTGTCGTCTCAACCCCGAAATCATCAACCTTGGAAAGCAACTCCACATTGGCGTCATCAATGAGTTTAAGGGTGTTATCGTCAGCGGCTATCCCGTCAAGACGCTGGCGCAGAATTTCCTCGGAGGGAACAAATGACAGATTCAGGCAATCACGAAACAACTTATCCTCTCGAAAAAGTTTAATGTCGGCAAAATCAGTGCGGCCAAGTGAAAGCAAACCGATAATGCTTCGCAGAATGCCGCTATGGCTGTTGATGCCTTTTTTTACCTTGCCAAATGTCATTTTGTCAAACTTCATAAAACTTTTTACATTGCTGAGCAATGCTCCGATTAAAGAAATCCCGCCATTGGAATTGATTTCTTCGTTACCCTGCTGTATTTTGTACATTATCACCTGTTAGGTTAGTTGTTTATTATCGCTTTGCAAGAGTCATAATATACTGCTAATCAACAGGTTTAACTAGTTTTTAATTAACTTTTTTCACGAATTCTTTCACGGATTCAAGTGTGTATATATGCCGCCTCCGGATGTTGAGAAGATCGGAAGAGCACACGTCTGAACTCCAGTC
>CAIYES010000061.1 GCA_903925275.1 uncultured Bacteroidales bacterium | reverse complement strand
TTCCTCAGTTGACATATGTTAAATAAAAATAATCAGTTATTATCGAGTTTTTTCTTCGTCATTTAAAAGGGCTTTAACTCCTGATCCAACAACTCCTCCTATTATTCCTCCTGCTCCTGGTGCTATGAAATTTCCTATTGTACCAAGTGTTGGAGTTATAAACCTTGATATCCATGGCTTTAGCTTATCCCACCAATTGTAGGTTTTTTGCAATTGCATTGAATATTCACCTTCTTTGCTTCCAACGGTTTTTGGATTGACTCTTACCGCAACCGCCAAATCGTTCAAGCCATCTCTCATCCCCTTTGGAATAGATGGTGTGACAATTTCTCTATAAGAAGCTGTTGGAATATATTCAAGAACCCTTGTAACTTGAACTTTAATGCAATTATTTAAAGATTCTGCTCCAGAAATAATAAGCTGAATCAACATGAGATTTGTTACAGATTGGGTTACATCGACGTACATATTAGAATTTTGATCAATTGGAAAAGTTATATGGCGAATACCTTTATCAGGATACTTTTCTATGTGGTGGAACATTTGATCTTCTAAATTTTGTTGCGACACTAACACGAAATCCTCAGATGCTGTATCAGGGAAATTAGCCATTTCTATTGTCCCAGATTTATACAATTCTTTTCCAATATACCATACTTTAACACCAAATGCAACAACTCTATATTTTTCTACAGCCGAAGAGCAAACTGGATTAGCATTAAATCTCATGCGTTTTGAACCAAATGTTTCACCTGCATTTCCCCACCATGAATCAGAAGGAGCACCTATATTATCATCAAGAATTGTTTCATATGTGTTTGAACCGCTTATGTTTAGTAAATTTCCATTTGCTATAATAGCATAAACATCATCATTATACGAATTAGTATGAGAAAATCTTGCATTAGGAGAGAATTGTACTATTGCATTTCCGCTAGAATTTGTTTTTACGTTAAAAGAATCTCTGTTTTTAATCAATCCTGTTGGAACTGGAAACTCAGTTGGGTATCTTGCTGGATCAGCTTTGTCTGGCTCGAATACACATCTTATATATTCCATATTGTCATACGCATTTTCTATAAGTTTTTTTCCTAGATTTTCAACTTCCGCATCAGTAGCTTCGAATTTTTGCAACACACTTCCAACTTCTCCTACTAAGTTTCGTGCCTTTTTCTCAGTATCAGTTTGAGGTGTAAATATTCCTTCGCTAGAAAACATTATATATGAAATTAAGTCTTTATATTATATATTGCCTAAGCTTATCTCAAATGGTTTTTGAAAAAATAGATCTGTTCCTTTTTGACCTCTAACTGAAATACTAAATTCAAACTCTATTAAAATCTTCAAATCTGTGTCTTCATCGTATGTTTTTATTGCTAAGTTCAAGTTTCCTTCCGGAGTTATATTATCAAATGCTATCCATTGTCCTAAACTAACACCAATTGGAACTTTCAATCCTCTTTCTAACCATCTTTTGTTTTTAGAATTCCAATCACATAAAGAAGATCCACAAGACCATACTATTTCAGAACCCATGTGACTTTTATCGCATAAATTTGATCTAAAAAGTATGTTGGCGGTAGAAAATTTAACTTCAGAATACTTATCTTTCAAATCTTTGAACTTAGAATTATTGTAAAGCTCTTTCATTATTTCTAATTTTATTTCTGTAATCTCCTCGTTCCCCTTTTTGCATTTTAGCACTGGTATCCTAATTTTAATTGCATCTATTGATTCTTTCTTGCATTTAGAGTCATCAACTCTCTTTCTTTTTCTTTTAGTGACATTAGAAGTAACTTGGCTGATTGAATCAAGTTCTGTAATCTTTTTTTCGTTGTCCATTATATGAAATTAAGTTACAATGTCATTTATTATCTTGTTTAAGCTCCGGATGTTCGTTAGATTTTTCATTGATCCCGAATTCCCTGGTAGTTTCTGAAAAGATTGTTTGTGCCCTATACTTTTCTTCTAATCTTCCTTTGCAGCAATCAAATAAACGTTCTAAAAAGGCTCCCATTTATATGAAATACTGATCAGTAAAAAACTAGCCAATCAAATTCAAAGGAATACTGGTCAGAACACTACTACTCACTAGGGGGTATAAGGTAATACTATAATTATACCCCCTAGTGAGTAGCTTTTAATAATAAATTAAAAGTTTAATTTAGTGCCAATAGCTTTCTTTCCATCCGTTCTCCCAATTTTCTTTTGATTTTCTGCATCATTATCCGCAATCAATGTCAGTGCTACCACTTCGAACCTGACGTATAGGGGCTTCAATCTTTGGTTGTCCACCTTAGAATAAATTTCCCTTGGTACTCCATTAGCAAGTATGAACACAATAGGATTCTTCAATACAAATCCATCACTCATCTTTGATGCGACATGATAATCGCCATCTGACAGATTTTCAAGAATACTTATTTCTTCTTGGCCCCTAAATGCATCAAAAATAACAATCTCCGTACTTTCGGAAATAGCTGGTTGATACTTTTCAGTGTAATTCCACTTTACTGCCCTATATACGTCACACAACATTCGTCCAAACATTGATTTTCCAACATTGCAATCTTCAGAAGAAATCCAGAAGTGCCTTTTCTTTTCAGTTTTCTTCACCAACATTTAAATTTCCCAATTATTTTCAAATTTAGAAGGAAGATCAATCTTTTCCATCATGCTATGTTGGGTTTTCAGCTTTTTATATGTTTCAATATTTCTTTGAATTGCAGAAACCTCACAAATTTTAATCATATGTGATTCAACTAAATCATATGCATCTTTTCCTTCTTTTATTGATTCCAATATAGTTTCCCATCTTCTCTTTCCCAATTCTCCTTTATCAGTTTGATCCATTGGTAATTCCCCTTTTTCTACTCCTACCCAATCTTTTCCAACCCATTCTTTTGTTTTTCCTTTCCAGTTAACGTCTGTTCCTTTTTTGCAATAATTAGACGCGTCTACAAATGTAGAGTATCTGGATTTAATCTCCAAGTGTACTCTTGAGTTATTGAAACACTTCTTTACTGATGACATAGTTTTCTGCCACAAGAAAACTATAAATCCTTGCAGATGTTTCGTTCCTTGTTCTCCAATTTCTTTACCAACTACTAAATAAACGCATTCAACTTTAGAAATTGTGTCAATGTCTGAATCAACGTAGTTATTCAAAGTAAAGCACCAAGCTCTTGATGTTAGCTTCTTTGATTCCATATAATTTTATTGGCCATGTATACTTATATTGGTCAGTAGTATACTTATAATTATTATTGGTCAGTAGTATACTTCTGCTGGGGAATAAAAAAGACTTAGTCAAATATTAGTTTAGTTATTCTTTCTTCTTCTCTGATTCCTCAAGATCTTCTAAGCACTTCATTAGCTCTGATAACTCTTCGTCTTCTTCAATTTCCCTCAGTGTTTCTTCAAGAACATCGTGGACATTGATGTCAACTTGTCTTTCTTGCATGTATACAGGGCTTCCCAATTGGGTTTCTAGTTAAAGAACGTACGACAATGATGATGGTCATTTTGCCACCACTCTGATTTCTTGAAATCTTCGATGTTTCCAGTAACTACTGAGCCGTCTTTAGCAATGTAGACAGTAGGTTCAGGTACTTCGTCATCAGGAAATCCAGCAACAGCAACAATTCCTTCGGCTATACCTCTGTCTGGATCAGTCAAATCATCAAGGTCATAGAAGTCAAGTTGATTTAACACCTCTTGATCTTGAGAACCTTCGGTGTCGTTTCTCTGATTCATTGCAATTGCGTTGTCAATTTCGTTGTCCATGTTGTTAATGAAGTCCAATGCGTTGTCTGTCGTATCATGAATACGGCCAAAAATATCAATGAAATCCCTTTGGTCTCTTTGAACTACAGGCTGAAGAATAGGTTCCAATGCTACTAGTTCTAATCTTGTCATCAATGCCATGAAGCTACTAGAATTTTTCCTTTCTATCCTTGCAATCACAATAGGTGCAATTTGCGTAGTATACAAATCCGCTTCTGTTGGTCCTGATGTTTGCCCTATAGTTGAGAGCCCCTTTGTGTCTGCAATTGCATCACACAAGGATGAGCATGCAAATGCGATGTCAACGTAAAGATTCTCTTGGCCTATTACTCTCATGGCATTGAAGTTGTTTGCACAGTCCACAGGAGTGTAGATTGGATGTGCAATAGCTACTGACAGGAATGCAATTCCTTCGATCACTGTCATTCTTCTCAATCCAACGAGCTCTCTTGTTGTTGGACACGCTAGGACCGTCTTAATTCTAGCAATGATTGCATCAATTCTCTGAGTATTTTGCATTGTATGAAATTATTAATTTGTGGCTATTATTATTTTTAATTCGACCAATCAAAAAAATTCAAGCAAATTGTTAGAAAATGTTTAAAAAACTTCAAGTAGAAGTTCAACCCCAGCAGAAGTATTAGCGACCAAAACTCAACCCCAGCAGAAGTCACAAATTTCTCAAAGTCAAAACTCAACCCCAGCAGAAGTATTAGCAACCCAAACTCAACCCCAGCAGAAGTCACAAATTTCTCAAAGTCAAAACTCAACCCCAGCAGAAGTCATGTTATATAATGTGAGGGTTGAAAATCTGACTATGTTCGCTTCTCTCAGGAAGAACGCTTCACTCCGTTTCGCTAAACCTACCCCATGCTCTTGTGGGCTTTCAGCCAACAATACACGCGAGGGTAGGACCGAGGCCACTTGCGTGGTGCATTTGAGGAATTAGCATTCCCCAAAACCCCTTGCTATATTTATAATACTGATCAGTATGAACCTTCCCATTATTTAAGTTGAACTTAATACAATTTCATATGACTGAAACACATACTAATAGTATCCAACTACATCCCTATCAACAACAAACAAAGTTCAACTGTTTCATGTGCAATACTCTAGGACATACTTATAGATTCTGTCCATATAAGAATCCTAAACTGTTGTGCAAAAAACTCAAAGAAATGGAGGAAACAATTATGTTACTTCAAACCGCAGTCAATGAGCTTAAAGGTCATAAATAATGTTTAATTGTTTAATAAATGTCTATTCCATCTTAATTCAATTATTTCATTGTACATTCGTCTTTGCTCATTAGACATTCTGGTATATGAAGGTGCATTCTTTAAATCATCAAGCCATCCAAATATTACTTCATAGTCGGACATTACTACTGAGGCCCTTATTACTTTTTCCTTTTCTTTGTTGCACATAGCATTAACCACTTCTAGCATTTTAATTCTTTTGTCTTCTATTTTCTGAGTTTCAATCACAAATTCATCAACATTCATCATTTATTATTAATATTAAATTTTCATTTCTTCCGTGTTTTGTTTAATCTCTTCGACTGGGGGTTTCCTTTGTGGCGAATTTTCTGCACTCGCATTAGTTGAACCACCAATCATTGTTGCCGGAACATTAAATATTCCTAGTTTTTTTCTTTTTAATCCTTTTGGCTTATTATTTACGATTGCTGTTAAAGAAGGTTCCCATGAGTCAGAGCTAGCAATATATTTTGTTAGTATTTTTAGTGCGTTTATGTTTGCATAGGCAGCAAGTTTTCCTGCATTCCCATTTCCTTCACTAGTATTAAGTAAATATTGATCTTTCATTTTTTGTCTTGCAGGATCTATCACTGACTTCAGTAAATAAATAACTTCGTGTACTCTATCTGGGTTTAATTTTGCTTTGGATTCAGCTGATATGAATGAGTCATAAAGGAACTTATAAAGTTCGTCATAATTTACGGATTGAGACAAAATGAATGTAGTCAAATCAATTCCACTCATCATAGTTGTAGCCCAATCCAAATTTGATTCTTCAATCTTAGCGGGATAATATATAGCAGTAGTTCTGTCAGGAACGAATTCTTTCCAATTTGTCATTAAATGTTTAATCAATTTATCAGTTGGAATTCCTCTATCAGAAGCCAATAACGATTTTAATTGTCCATACGGAATTCTATATTTAAGGTATGGAGCATGTTCCAACTCAACTTTTGTACACAAAACTGGATAATACCCATTCGCTTTACATGATACATAACCATCAGAAGTTCCTTTAATTCTTACCCAAGTAGCAAACAATGTTATTTCTGTGTACTGAACATTAACTAAACCAGTAAGCTTTATGATAAGAAAGCATTTTGCTAGAGCTTGTACTCTGTGTTGTCTCGATTCTAATTTTCTTGCTATGTCAATTGGTTTAAGTTCTTCTATTGATTTTTTCTTTTTATTTCCTAATTTTAATGATCCCTTTTCGTGAATCTTTACTCCTGTTCCGACGTCGTATACGTCTCTATCCCATTTCGGTGGCGGTATTTCCTTATCTGCAACGTCAAAATATATTCTTTTTCCTGCTATATCTTCAACAAACAGTTTTTTCCCCATAAACTTATATTTCGTCTTTGTTGGTTTCATGTATACTCCTACTTGATAAGGAAGCTTTGAAATAGTGTTAGGAATTATATTTCCATCCAAATCAAGCTTAGTAAGATTTTCAACATCAACAGTTTCTTCATCATCTTCTCCTCCTCTTAACATATCCTCCGTTATTCTTGATTTTTGATTAACAGTTTCTCTGAGTTTTTTTGCTTCACGCATTAATCTTTGAATTTCTTCTTCGTATTCTTTTACTTTATCAGCAGTTAAGGTCACAGTTTTTTGTCCTCCTTTTGCTTTAGATTTTTTTTTCGTTGATTCCTCAGTTGACATATGTTAAATAAAAATAATCAGTTATTATCGAGTTTTTTCTTCGTCATTTAAAAGGGCTTTAACTCCTGATCCAACAACTCCTCCTATTATTCCTCCTGCTCCTGGTGCTATGAAATTTCCTATTGT
>CAIYES010000060.1 GCA_903925275.1 uncultured Bacteroidales bacterium | reverse complement strand
GGCGCGACTTCACTTTCTCCTTGATCTGCAAGATATTCCATGTATTTAACAAGTGATGAATAGTGATCTTTAAGAATCCGTTTATCACCATACTGCAAATACTGATACCAGGGAATCATAATATAAGCCGCACTCCAAATCAGATCTTCTTCCACTCCAGATCGGGGAGCAATCATCCCTACAAGACCAGAAGTTAACTGTGTATCGTGAAAATCACGAACCCACTTGTTATAGAAGCGGGGCATATCGAAATTGAGCATTGCCTCCTGTGCTGAAAGCCAACCATCAGCACCCCAACCCTGACGCTCAGCTCTCTGTGGACAGTCTGTGGGAACGCCCATTTGAAGGTTGCAGCGCTGTGACTGGACTGTACAAAAATGGATCCTGTTGATGATGTCGTTCCCACACTCAAAGAATCCTGCCGGTTTGACTCCGTTATGAATAAATTTCCCTTCAAGAACATTCATTGTCGGAACACCGGGATATCCGGTTACTTCGACGTACTGAAAACCATGATATGTGAAGTGGGGTTCATAGGTTTCAATCCCTTCCCCTTTGAGAATAAAATTATCTTCTGTTCGTGTAGGTCCAAGAGAGTTTCGATTTAGGGTTCCATCGGGCATTAGCGTCTCGGCAAACCGCAATTTAATAGTGGTTCCTTTGTTTCCTTGAGCCCGGATACGTACCCATCCCGAGAAATTTCGACCCATATCGAAAATATAGACTCCGGGCTTAGGTTCCCCGACTTCCAGCGGATGGATGGTTTCAGTGGCAATTTCTGGCTGTACCGAATTGGACATAAGTATTCCACCGGGAGATGGAACACAATTCACGGGTTCCCAGTTAATGTCACTAAAGCCCTGTTTATCCCATCCGGACTGTTCCAACCTGGCGTCATAATCCTCCCCGTCATAAATACAGCTGAATATAACCGGGCCTAAAGTGGAACGCCAGTTTTCGTCAGAGATGATCCTTGATGAGGAACCATCCAGATAGGAAATTTCCAGCTGAAGGATCAGGCGCGGCAAACCATACCATTGCATCCGCCAGCCCCACCATTTTTCGGGAGTATTGAACCAACCATTTCCAAGCATAACACCAATTGCATTCCGACCATTATGAAGTTCCTTAGTCACATCATAAGTGTCGTAAAAAATCCGTTTTTGATAGTCGGTTTTTCCTGGTGTAAGAACCCGCTTGCCAACCCGTCCTCCGTTTAGACGGGCTTCATACATGCCCAACCCGGCCACAAAAAGCCTTGCACGGCGCACCGGCCGGTCTATTGTGAATTCTTTCCGAAAGAGGGGAGACCTGAGATCCGCCGCAGTTTGTTTGGTATTTGGCGGAATTCTTAAATCCACTTTTGGCAAGATCTCATCGGAACTTCCTCTTCCTATCCATTTTGCTTTCCAGTCAGAGGCTTCAAGAAATGCAGTACTAAATCTTTCAATGTTAGCATAAGGATGGAACTTACCCGATTCATCACGTACCCTGACCCGCCAGAAATATTCTGTATTGGACTTCAAAGGCTGACCATTGTAGCTAACCTGTGTGGATTGTTCCGATGTGACGATGCCGGAATCCCACATGTCTGGTTTGCCGGAGTTCAATAATACAGGAGCAGAAGCAACCTGTATTTGGTAAGCAGATTGCATCCGTCCTTCTCCGTCAAGGTTTACTACCCATGAAAAGCGGGGATCCTTTATATCGATTGCATCAGCAGCCGGATCGAACTCCACCAGGAAATCATGTTTTTCCTGCGTGGCGATCCATTTATGGTAATCGTCTTTCATTTGCCCGAGTTGCAGATCGCCAGCCAGTGAT
>CAIYES010000059.1 GCA_903925275.1 uncultured Bacteroidales bacterium | reverse complement strand
GCTTGCCCGCGACAAAGAGGAGCCGCTGGAGCTCAATGTGATCGACAACTACCAGGCTGGCGAGATCCGCTCAACCAAAAACCTTTCGGGAGGAGAGTCATTTATTGTAAGCCTCGCCCTGGCGTTGGGACTATCAAGGATGTCGAGCAGGAATGTGCGGGTGGATTCACTTTTTCTGGATGAAGGTTTCGGCACCCTGGATGAGGACACCCTTGAAACAGCGCTCAGCACACTGGCTGGTTTGAAGCAGGATGGAAAAATGATCGGCGTAATTTCGCATGTGGGCGCCATGAAAGAGAGGATAAACACCCGGATCACGGTGCAGCCCATACGAGAAGGACGCAGCCAACTGAGTGGGCCAGGGTGTAGGCATGTAATAGATGCGTCGTAATAATAAGATCAGAATATCTGAATATTTACAAACTCAAATCAATAAGATTATGGAAATTATTAAAGCCTGCCTAGATATGGAATCCGAGAGGATGTACTGTCCATCGACCGACGATGTTATTTTTGCCCCTGGAGACGAAGAAATTAGCGAATATGCCGAAGCCTTTATCGCATACTGGCACGGAGAAGTCCTCTACGAACCGGTGATCAGAGACGAAGAGCTAAAAGGAGCTTGGAACAAGTTGTATGAGAACCTGAAGGAATCGGATAGCTTTCCGGACATGTGGGAAATTGTTGAGAAGTTTCTAACGGAATATGAAAACAATTCATGGATTATTTATGAATGCACATTTTGTGGCATGGCTTGCGGACCGGTATCCACGACTGTTTATTTTGTGGTAAATTCTGATACAGTGATTGAAATTGATCCCGAAAATGAAGAAAGGCTAGAGGACGATAGTGAACTTGAGAAAAATTCATGAGACAAATCCAAACCGAAGACGGCACAACCATCGGGATTATTTCGCATATATATACGCTAGAGGAGAGCATTGTTTGCCAGATTAAGGTGAATAAAAGGGCGAATTAGTATCGTACAATTGACTTTGAGTGATTCTGTTGGCTATAGCGGTAAAAAACAGTTAATTCATGTAGGCATTTTAACATCAGCAAAGTAACTTAATTTATTCAGTAAGAAAAACATAATCCGTATGAAAGAGTTAATCGGTATATCAATTGGCCATGAGGAACAAATCACTCCAAATAATCCTCAATACAGTGTTTTTTTTGATTTATTAAGGGTTTTTGATTGGAGAACTGAACCTGTTAATAAAGAATTGACAATTGAAGTGCTTTCTCAGTTTAAAAATATACTGATAGGAGAACCCCATCGAGAATTCTCAACTAATGAGATCGAATCAATACAAAAGTGGATAAAGGGCGGGAATAATTTATTACTGATTGCAAGTTGTAGCGGCGATGCTGCACCCAGCGGTGATCGAAATTCGAAAAGTAATTTGAGTCAATTATTGGAGATTGTTAAACTCTCAGATAATTCACTCGGAATTGACAAAGGTGTGACTTTGGGAAGGGAATTTGACACAAAAGTAATAGTAAATATTTCACAATTAGTAGGAGTTTCTGCCAAGCTTTGTTATGATACTGGATGTACTTTTAAATTGGCAAGTGATTCATTTATCCAAGTCGAGAATGAGTTGTATGCTCCTGCGAATTCATCATTCGTCACTGGGGTCAGACTATCAAATGGAATGGTTACTTCTTGTTTAAATCCTTTTCCGCAACATGCAAAGGATTTAATCTTATTAAGATACAGAATGGGCTCAGGCAATGTTACACTCTTAGGGTCTTCATTTGCATTTAAAGATGATACAATCATTAGAGAATCTAATATTCTGTTTTTTAACTGGTTAATTGTAAAATCGTTTAATTCGATTATCGAAAATTACATTGATGAATACGAAGAAAAGCCACAAAGACATAGACTATTGCATGGCTACCCTTTCCCAAACCTCATGCAACCAATACATGAAGATAAACAACTTCAAAATATCCTGGATGGTTTGTCTGTTTCAAAGGATAAGCCACTTATTATAGGTGTTTTACCTCATACTTTTTGTAATCCAATGGTCAAAGGATGCGGGTTTTGTACATTTCCCCACGAATCTTATCATAAAAGCGACCTGACAGTTACTGTTCAGAATGTATCGCACGAAATTGAATCATTCAGTTCAAAATATGAATATTTTCAGCATAGCAAAGTTCAAGCGTTGTATTTTGGAGGTGGAACAGCAAATCTAACACCGATGAACTTGTTTGAAGAGCTTTGCAATAACCTCTACAAAACATTCAATTGTAACGAAGCAGAAATTACTTTTGAAGGAGTGCCGAAATATTTCAGTTTAGAAAATTACAAATACCTGGACATTCTGCATTCCATATTTAATTCAGGAAAATTAAGGTTGAGCATTGGCATACAAACATTTGATGAGCAGATGCTGATAAAAATGGGACGTCAGAATTTCGGAGATAAAAACGGGATAAAACTATTATCCGAAGAGTCAAGGAAACGAGGGATCGGGATTTCCGGTGACTTGTTATTCAATCTGCCCGGACAAACCATCGAAATGATGAAATCTGATATTCGTAATCTAAATGACCTGGGTTTTAATCAAATATCCATTTACCATCTTGTCATGTTCAGGGCGCTTGGCCCCGAGTGGTCAAAAGATAAGAGTATTTTGGCTGCACTTCCTGATAATAGCACTGCTTTGATCAACTGGCTCACTTTAAGAGAATTGCTTCTTTCATTGGGTTATGAACAAAGAACGCTTACTAATTTTCAAAAAAAATCGAATCATACCTTTGAGTATGAAGAATGCGTTTTTCAGCCAGAGTCATTCAACTGGATAGGGTTTGGACCATCTGCCATTTCTGTGTTTTACGATGAAAATTTTGACAGAGCTGTAAAGTTGATTAACAAGGAAACGGCAAACGAGTATAACAAACACAAAGGCATTACCTGGGACAAATACTTTACTTTTGATAAACTTGACATGAAAGTCTTGTTTATAACCAGAAAAATTGCACTTTTATCCATTGACACGAATATGTACAATAAACTTTTCGATACAAACATTGAACATGACTTCGCAGAGGAAATACAGTATCTTTCAACAAAGGGATTTATCAACATTCTGAAGGATGAAATCCAAATTACGCCGAAAGGTATGTTTTTCGCGGATACTGTGGCTGGGGTGTTTTCTCTGAGAAAGATAAAATACAACAGAATGATGAATTTAGTTAAAGGCAAGACCCCCGACCCGGAAGAATATTTTTATTCAGTTGACTATAATAATGGAGCAAAAAACAGAATGGGATAGGCATATAAAAAATGGTAGCCAATGGCATGGAATTTTTCCAGGGATGTAAAAAAAGCAGATGATGAATTTTTTAAAGAAACAGATGAATTGCAAATTTGCCCCGGAGAATTCCATCTTCAACATATCCTTGAAAATTCTCTCTTTTATCCGTTTTGCTCATTTGATGCAGGGGTTATCAAAGATTGTAATACCCAAAGTTGCTACACATCAGGCACTTTTCTGGACAAATAGGAAATCAGCAAAAGCACTTGCAATTATACAACCAGGTGCCGGATTTGGATTAAAATGGACTGATTTTCGTGATAAAACATGATCATTGGCATGGGTTGTGAACAATAATCCGACTGGTGGACATGATGTGGTCTAATATGGCGGTTATGGAAGTGGTTGTCAAAATTTTATTTGGGATAACTTTTGTGAAGTACGACAAATATTACCGTATAATTCAAATTAGGAAAGCGAAGTAAGGGTTTACACAAGCAATAAGTAATGCGAATAGGATACATTCGAATTCTTCCTGGATGAGGGTTTTGGCACCTTGGACAAGGAGACCCTTGAAGTTGCATTCGACACCTTAAAATCCTTACGAAAAGAGAACAGGATTGTTGGAGTCATTTCGCATGTTGAGGAGATGCAAACGGAAATTGAAACGTTTCTGAGAGTGACGAATGATGAGGAGCGGGGGAGTGTTGTGATGGCAAGCTGGGAGGGGTAGAAGAAGCAGCCTGGGATAAAGAAAAAGAATCCGATAATAAGGTAAACAGCAATAAACGGATGAATCTATCAGAATGAGTCAACCAATTG
>CAIYES010000058.1 GCA_903925275.1 uncultured Bacteroidales bacterium | reverse complement strand
GACCAAATCCATCACTGGCATGATTGCGCTCAATCAAATAATTTATTTTCATTGTCCATCCTGACGGCTGGTCATTTATCTGGTCAGGATCGACTGGCAGAACGCGGTTGTTTCAACAGTGAATTTTATTATATTTGCACGTTATGAGACTTTTCTGTGCAGTTATATTTTTTTTCTGTCAGAGCCTGGTTTTTACGACCTCTGGCTTTGCTCAAACGGTTCGCCATTTTAATATGCTGACCGACGACATCAGTACCATGATTCCCACGCTTACTGTCCTGATCGACTCAGCCGTCGCCCACAACCCCACTTTGAAATCCAGCGACCTCCAAGTAATCATAAAGAAATATGCGCTGAAATCGGACAAGAATATATGGACAAAAAACCTTAATTTACAGGCAGATCTCAGGTATGGAAACTATACAAACTATTCTACCAGTGCGCTCGACAATATTGCTGTTGCAACAACC
The DNA here is from genome assembly GCA_903925275.1 of uncultured Bacteroidales bacterium. Classification (GTDB taxonomy): domain Bacteria; phylum Bacteroidota; class Bacteroidia; order Bacteroidales; family FEN-979; genus CAIVAT01. The sequence goes on along the minus strand of CAIYES010000058.1, from coordinate 4,671 downwards.
AGAAGTGAACTCAGATACGGTGTAGGGGGTTCAGTTAAATTCGTGGTTTATGATTTTCTTGACCGTAAGAACCAGATCAGGATGGCCAAAACGGAAATTGACCTTGCAAACAGCATTTTTGAAGAGAAAAAAAGTGAATTGAGAAAAATTGTGATCCTGCAATATAATGATCTTATATTGAAACAACGGTTAGTGAAGTTGTCATCAAAAAACCTTGAAACAGCGAAAATCAATATGCAACTGGTGGAAAAGGAATTTCTGAATGGCGTAATTCCGTTGACCGAATACAGCCGCATTTCGATTAGTGTTTCCGATGCCGAAGTTTCTTTCGAAAATGCCCGCATGGATTTTCTGACTGCCTATATGATTTTAGAAGAAATTGTTGGCATGAAATTTAACCTTGTTAATACCATTCCAGACACGCATGAACGTAATTGAAATTTTACGGCTTCTCAGAAAGCATCTGGTACTATTGCTTTTTATACCATTAATTATGGCCTTATTGGTGACTTATTTCACCAGAAAGCCTACATTCACATATTCTTCTGTAACCATTCTCTATACAGGGATTGCTTCCGGTTCGAGTGTGGAAATGGATAAATCATTCAGTTTTTTTGCAAACAACACCGCATTTGACAACCTGATCAATGTTATCAAATCAAGGGAAACCTTACAAGAGGTAGCAATCAGGTTACTGGCACAGCATCTGATGCTGGACAATTCCGATCCAAAATTCATTTCCCGCCAATCCTATATCAACCTGGAATCCATCACTCCGGACTATGTCAAAAAACTGGTGGTAAAACATAAAAAATCGACGGAGCCAGCAAGTAACCGCAAAAAAAGGAAGGAAAAAATTGAACGGGAAAAGAGTTTGTCCAACAATAACGGGTCGGAAGACACAACATACCAGCATGAAAAATTTTCTTTTTCACACCTCGACACTTCAAAGGTCTTCGGCATCATGCCTGCGTCAATTGATCCTGACGATTTTGAACAAACAGTCACAAACCTGACACATTACATGGCAGGCAATGATACAAACTTTATTTATAAGTTACTGAATTTCAATCACCCACATTATTCCATCCTTGCAATTTCATCGATCAATGTTTTGCGGATAGGCAGCAGCGACCTGGTAAAAGTTTCTTATAGTGCCGACGAACCCGGAATTTGTCAGCAAACCCTTGCTTTCCTGACTGAGGTTTGTATGAAGAACTATAAAAACTTAAAAGAGAATCGTTCCGATGCTGTTGTTAAGTATTTCGAATTTCAGGTAAAACAAGCTTCGGTTAGGCTGAAGATTGCCGAAGATAAGCTACTTAAGTTCAATGAAGACAACAACATCATCAACTACTATGAGCAAAGTAAAGCTGTCGCAAATGTGAAAGAGGATCTTGACGTTGATTATCACAATAAACGAATTAAACTGGCCGGCTTCGAGGCAGCGATTAGCCGCATCGAAGAAAAACTCGGCGTCAGGCAGCAAATCATGCAGAAAAATTCCAATGTCCTTGTAAAGCTCAACCAATTGGCTGATTTAAACTACCAGATTGCAAACATTGAAACCATCAAATATGCTGACACTGTCGATGATAAACCCCTTAAAAGCTTAAAAGAGAAAGTAGAGAAAATTAAGGAAGATATAACGACTGGTGTAAATGATTTATATTCCTATAGTAACTCTATCGATGGGTTACCGGTTAAAGATTTGCTTCAGGACTGGATTACCAATGTGATCAGTTTTGAAGAAACAAAGGCAGGTTTAACAATATTGGGAGAACGGATCAAAGAATTTCAAAAGCAATACGCCATTTATGCCCCTGCCGGTGCAAACTTAAAACGGATCGAACGTGAAATATCTGTTTCCGAACAGGAATTTCTTGAAATTTTACACGGACTTAACCTGGCTAAGCTTAAAATGCAGGATGCCGAATTATCTTCCAACATCAAAGCTGTTGACCCACCCTACTTTCCGCTATCACCTGATCCGACCAAACGGAAAATGCTGATTATTATCGCTGCATTACTTGGGTTTCTGATCTTGTTTACCACCATCCTTGTAATGGAGTATTTTGATGAAACATTGAAAAATCCTGTTAAAGCTTCAAAAATCCTGGGTCTTTCTGTTCTGGGAATTTTTCCAAAGATATTTCTCAAGATCGGTGCTTTAAATTTTCTATTTGTCACGAACCGCTTGGTTGAAATGGTCCTTCAGCAGATTGAACGGCATCCTGACATTAAAAATTCAGGGACAGGAACAAAGACCCTTGTCTTTATTAGTACACTTAGCAATGAAGGCAAAACCATCGTCATGGGAAATATTGCCCGGAAGATGAAAAAACAGGGGAAAAAGATACTGGTATTGGTTTTTTCACGGGAATCGCTTCGCCGGATGGAAGTTTCCCAGACGGGGTATCCTGTAAATCCACCTGCCGTTTCAAAATCCGGATTTATCAAGCCCCGGAAATCGTTTGCTTTCCTGAATATGTTGCTGGGTTACCCTGATACGCGCATTGATCCCGACAGTCCTTTCCTTCAAAAGCCGAAAGAGTTCCTCAACCCCGAAGAATATTCGCTCTTCAATATCGATACAGACTATTTTTCAATTGAAACCTATCCGGAGTTACTTGAAAAAAACAACATTCACCCTGGTTTTAAACCGGATTACATCCTTATTGAAATTCCTGCGCTGCTGTTTTATTCCTATCCGCCTGTGTTGATTGCGAACAGCACCCTCCCCATCCTGGTTTGCCGGTCAAACCGTATCTGGCGTGATGCCGACCGGAATGCCCTGGAAACTTTTGTTAATATTTCCGGTCGAAAACCGCCGTTTTTGCTGAATGGCGTCGAACTAAATGTTATTGAATACTCCTTAGGGGAATTGATCAAAAAACGTTCCTGGCTCCGCAGAATGATAAAAAAAACGATCCGCTTTGAATTTTTTTCCAGGCACCAACCCTAGAACCCATGGCCTTAGTTAAAACACTGAATAAAATCATCCGGGAGGCAAACTTCCTGTCTTTGGCAGGAAACCTTCTCTTTGCTGTTTTCGGTTTTGCAGGGTTTGCCATACTGGCACGGACTTTTCCCTTAAATGTTTTTGGTGAATGGGTTCTTTACATCTCGTCGGCTACGTTTATTGAAATGTTCCGTTTCGGGATCACCAACTGGGCCATTATCCGCTACCTTTCGGGTGTCGAAAAAGAGCAAAGGCTCAAATATATCGGATCAAACGCCCTGATCATACTTATTGCCACCATTGGAATTGCCATTGTCATCTGGTCATTTCATCTGGCTTTTCCCGGCCCCATCAAGCGTGCAGGATATGAACTGTTTTTTACATGGTACCCCTTTCTGGCTTTGATCAATATGCCTTTCAATACAGCTTTGGTAATTATGCAGGCTGATCAGCGTTTTGGGAAAATTCTCTTTGTTAAAACGCTGAATAGCGGCGGGTTCTTTTTTGTATTGCTGGCAAATTACCTGTTTTTCAAAATGACGCTGACCCAACTCGTTTGGGCTCAGCTCGGAATCAACCTGGTTACTTCGGCCATTTGCGTTATTGCCGGCTGGGATGGGATGCGACATATACGCAAAGCAACACGGGAAACCAATAAAGTGCTGCTTGATTTCGGGAAGTATACGATTTTTACCCTTATCGGTACCAACTTGCTCAGAAGCGCCGACACACTGATTATTAGCCTCAGTCCAATGGGAACAGCGGCTGTGGCACTATATAGCATTCCGATGAAACTCACCGAATTGCAACAAATCCCGTTGCGAAGTTTTGTTGCAACAGCATTCCCTAAAATGTCAAAAGCCAGCATGCAGGGAAAAATTGAAGAGGTAAAAGAACTTTTTTATACTTATTCCGGCGTGTTGTCTTACCTCTTGTTGGTGATAAGCGTTATAACTTTTGTATTTGCTGATTTTTTTGTGTTGGTTCTCGGTGGAAGGCAATACCTTGGCAATGACCCTATTACAGGGGTAAATACGGCAGATATTGTCAGAATTTTTTCAGTTTACGGACTGCTGCTGCCCATCGACAGGATGACAGGTGCCGGGTTGGACAGTATTAATAAACCAAACCGTAACTTTCAAAAAGTCATGTACATGGCAATCACCAATATCATCGGAGACCTGATCGCGGTTTTTCTGTTCAAATCCCTGGCTTTGGTAGCCATCGCATCCATCCTGTTTACAGCATTGGGAATATGGGTTGGTTATTATTACCTGGACAAACAACTCATGCTCAACTACAGGAAGATTTTCACTTCAGGTATTGATTTCTATGTTTCGATGTATCAGAAATTCCGGAAATCAAAACAATTGAGCAGATAAACGTCTTATTTATCGAAAAAGACGAAATTTTTCACTCTGAAATATGCAACAGAAGATAAATCCATTTGAGGTATCTGTGGGTTCTCGTAAACTTGGCACACCCAGGTACCTCTTCGTGTTGCTTGCATTAATTTCATTTTCCGCCTGGCTCATCAGCAATCAGGGTCTTATTGCCGGATTCGGGTTGCTTGCGCTCCCCTTCATTCTCCTATATTTTTATATGCTGTTCATGAATCCTATCATAGGACTGTACACTGCTATCGGGCTGGGATTTCTGTTACTGGGGATTCCCAGGTATTTTAAAACCATCACACAGATAGGCATGTC
>CAIYES010000057.1 GCA_903925275.1 uncultured Bacteroidales bacterium | reverse complement strand
TCAAGAAATCGGCCATCGATGCCGATGTTCTCCCGGCAAACCGGGGAAACCGGGACAGGTTTGGTCATTTGCGCTTCCATCATGGAACTTTGTTCCTGGGAACCATGCCATTGACACCGGATGGAGACTGGGTTTTTGACTACCAGGAACTGGCCGGGAAATTTCCGTCCAGGTATTGTTATCTGGAAGCTTCTGCATTACAGAATAGAAAGATACTTGGAGAGATGTACTTCCGGGACTTAAAACGGGTGCTTCCAAAAATCGTTTATGACCTGGAAGTGCTGAATATCCGCAGGATTCAGAATACAAACGGATTCTATCCGCTTTTAAAGTCAGCCGTTCATGGCTATACAGACTGTTATGAGTACAACTTTATTGATGAAGCAAGCCAGCAAATGCAGGGGAGCACATTTGACAGTCGTGCCGATAAGGATTGCACCAGTAGCGAGCCATTATATATCTCCTTTGACTTTGGCACTACCCAAAACTGTATGATCGTTGCCCAATGGAACAGACCATTGAATGAGTTCCGGATCATACGCAACTTCTTTGTAGAGAATGAAACCCTGTCTGTTTTAGTGCAACAGTTCATTGATCATTATCAACATAAACAGAACAGGTATATTTACTTGTATGGCGGTTCAGACGGCAACCGTAAGAATGATGCAGCATCAAGGGATTCCTATTTCGATGATGTCCGGCAGCAGTTAACCAAGGCCAGGTGGGATGTGCAGTTAAGAGCAGAGTTGTATGAAGCTCACCACATGGACAAGTACCAGTTCTGGTATAAGTTCCTGTCTGGTGAATACCCTACCCTGCCTGCCTTTCTGATCAATATGAACAATGCAATGGAGACCTTTGTATCTATGGACAATGCACCCATCCTGCCTCAAGAGTTTAAGAAAGATAAATCATCAGAAAGAAAAAAGGATCAACCAAGATGGAAAGCAACAGACTTGTCCGATGCTGTGGACAATCTGTTCTATTGGCTTCTTAGTCCATTGTTGGGGGATCAATACCCAACGAACGAGATGATACTGCTCCCTGGGCGATAGGGGAGCATCCCGCCTTCCTTCCTGTTTTTATATCCAATTTACTATATATGTAGTATCAATTCATATATCCGTAAAAAAAAACGGGTGGTGCAATTGTAATTTTCGATAGGGCGGGGCGTGCACTTCGTGGAGATTTTGTAACTACACAGGGATTTTTTAACCCTTTAATACTTAAAAATCAGAAATATAGACTTTCTGTTTTGTAGTACGCAAAAGGGCGGACTGCTTTTCTTTGTGCGGATGGCAAGAAAAGCAGCAAAAGAAACCATCTTCCCTGCCTGTTGTTTTGTTCCAAAAGCCTTGCTGGTATTGAATTTATAAGGTGCAATTGCAGTTCTATTTACGGCGGACCGTCCGCTTTTTTCTTTATCTACCAGGGTTAAAGATAAAAGCTTGGCAAAAAAGAAACCCATGTTTGGCCAGCGCACGGTTTAGCTCGAAATTTTCTTTCAAAGTTACCTTACGAATAAGTCGCTTTTAGAAAGAAGGGGCTTAAAACTGTCAAGGGCGACCTCCTTTGGGAACAGTCGATTTCATTGTATTCAGATTGGAAGTCAATCAGACCTACACCCTGTGACATTATTTATTATTCCAGGTTATTGCCGTTGGCGTAAAAAATTTCATTTCTAACCTTAAAACAGACGCCTTATGAAAGCTTTAGTCGAAACAACAAAAGAACAGTCAATCGTTGAAATCTTCTCCGAAATGATGGATCATATTTACTACCCTGGTTACACAGAAGAAATCATTGCCTCCGATCCTGAAAAGTTCGAT
>CAIYES010000056.1 GCA_903925275.1 uncultured Bacteroidales bacterium | reverse complement strand
CTGCTGGGCGTTTGATGACCAGGATAATGAAACCAGAAGTAAAACAAAAATTGAGAATAGTAGTTTTTTCATATAATTACCGGATTTGATCAATACGTGTTTTTATTAGGTTAAAAACTTCCTGGTTTACAGGTACAAGCGGCAACCTGAGATAATTGCTGCAAAGTTTTTTAATTTCAAGGGCTGCTTTTATGCCTGCAGGACTTCCATCAGCAAACAGCGCATTTGTAAAATCGATGAGCTTATAATGCAAAACACCGGCATCTTTGAATTTGCCGGCTAATCCAAGTTTTACCATTTCCGAAAACTCTTTGGGATAGGCATTCGCGGTTACAGAGATCACACCGTCTGCCCCAATGGCAAGTAATGGAAGGGTTATTCCGTCATCCCCCGATAAAACCAGAAAATCGTCGGGGCGGTTCTTTATTACCTGAAAAATCTGATCAAAATTTCCGGAGGCTTCCTTTATCCCGACAATATTCGGACAATCATTGGCAAGACGCAAGGTTGTGGTTGCAGCGATGTTACTGGCTGTGCGTCCGGGCACTGTATAAAGAATAACCGGAACCGGACTTGATTCTGAAATTATTTTATAATGCTGATATATCCCCTCCTGTTGTGGTTTGGTGTAATAGGGACAAACAGAAAGGATACCATCCACACCTTTCAAGGGTGTTCCATGGATCGTAAGCACAACCTCAGCGGTATTATTTCCTCCTATACCGATTACCAATGGAACACGCTTATTGATCGCCTTGACTGAAAATTCAATAAGCGCTTTCTTTTCATGTTTCGAAATGGTCGATGATTCCCCGGTGGTACCAAGTACAACTATAAAATCGACACCACCCTCGATCGTGTGATTTATTATTTTTTCATATGCATCAAAATCAATGGCGCCTGATTTCATAAAAGGTGTCACGATGGCAACGCCAGTCCCTTTAAATTTGTTATAACCGTTTCGCATGGGGGTTGATAATTGAAAGGTAATGTTGAATCTGACCCAGGTATTCGTCTGAAGTTGTCGTTTGTTTCATATCGATCAGCAGATCGTAGTAATCAGTGTTTTCTTCCGAAAATTTACCCACACGGAGCAATGCTTTTGAAAGTCCCGCTATATATTTCAACGGAAAACTGTCATGCAAACTAAGATCGATAAGCAAATCAAATTCCTTTTCAATAAAGTCCTTTACCTGCGTATGTATCGGTTTATAAAACCAGGTCAGGTCGCGTTTTGAAAAAAAATCGTATGATATTTTTGGTAAAAAACGCTGGATCAGGTTTTTATTTTTAACGAATCCCAAAGCTTTAACCTCCTTATGATTACCTTGCAACTGCCTCACAAACGCAGAAACACGCTCATAATCAAGTACTTCATCCAATGTATACAGGATACCTATTCGCTTGGCATCCTGAAGGTTGGTCATCTGACAATGACGATCAGTTTGCGATTGTTCCTTTTTATAATAATACCGACCAATTTTTATCCGGAGGTTATGAAACATATTTTTCAGTTATTTAACATGAAAAACTGATATGCAAAGTTACAGAATCCTGCAGAACCTTACAAGGATCAATTAAATATCTTATAAACGCAGGGTGTACCATATAAGTATTCATCTGATGATAAGTACTTCGAGTTAACCCTCTCAAAAAAAAGATGGAATTCTCTTTCTCATTACAGCAGAAAGGGTTATGAGTGGTAAAATATATCAAAAAAATTGCAGGGTGCATTATTTTTTTTTCAGATTGCATTATAGTTATGATTGGAAGTTCCATAACAGTAAATGATCGATACGGTTTATCTTTGCAGCAAACAATTAATTATGAAATACCCATAAGAATAAAGTTCATGCAAACCGTGAATGATAATTATGGGTATTCCATGTGACCCGAAAAAAATAAATATTATCACATGAAAATTACATTTCTGGGCACCGGAACTTCTCAAGGGGTACCAGTAATTGCCTGCGACTGTATGGTATGTAAATCGGTTGATTTGCGCGACAACCGTCTACGGTCTTCAATCTCTATTGAATCTGATAATCAGCGGATTATTGTTGATTGTGGTCCCGATTTTCGTCAGCAAATGTTGCGTGAGCAGATCCGGTCGATTGATGCAATTCTGATTACACATGGTCATAAGGATCACCTTGGGGGATTGGATGATGTACGTGCATTTAACTATATCAACCGTCGGCCGGCCGATGTTTATGCTACACCAAGCGTTCAACGGATCGTAAAAATGGAGTTTTCCTATGTATTCGAAAAAGACCCGTATCCCGGAGTTCCGGAAATTAATATGCATACTATACGCAACAAGCCATTCCTAGTAAACGGGCAAATGATCATCCCGATAAAAGCCCGACATTTTAACAACAATTTCGTATTCGGATTCAGAGTCGATGATTTTACCTACATCACGGATGCTGTCGAAATTTCGGAACGGGAAAAGAAAAAAATCAGGGGATCAAAAATTCTTGTGTTAAATGCACTCAGAAAACAAAAGCACTATTCCCATTTTAACCTTGCAGAGGCGATAGCACTGATGACGGAATTAAATCCTGAACAAGGATTCCTGACGCATATCAGCCACCAGATGGGAACATATGAAGAGGTCAGCCGGGAGTTGCCTGAAAATATCAAACTGGCGCATGATGGTCTAACTATAACTTTCTGACCTGCTTTAGGTTTAATAGATTCATCGGATTACTGCCAAGGCCCTGAATATTGTTTTGGACAAATCTTAGCACCTGGTCATAATACAATACAACGACAGGTGCCTCTTCCATCATGATATTTTCCATCTGCCGGTAATATTGAAATCTGACAGAATCATTGACAGTTGACATTGATTTTTCGTACAACCTGTCAAAGGACGGGTTTGAGAAATGGGTATAGTTTGGGCCTTGCGGACAAAAATTTTTAGAATAAAACATTGACAGATAATTTTCTGCATCAGGATAATCGGCAATCCAGGAAGCACGGAAGAAAGGTAACTTACCCTGCGCTTTCATTTCTTTGACCGCGGCCGGCGGGCTGACTTCAATTTTCAACTCGATTCCAAGATTTGCGACCTGATGCTGAATATACTTGCAGATGTCAAGATAATCTGGTGTGGAGGTCAGGGTAACCGGAGGCATCCTCCGGCCTTCGGAATAACCTGCCGACGCAAGCAAATTTCTTGCCTTTTCCGGGTCATAATCATAAAATATCCGGTTGGAATCAAATGAAGGCAGCCCTTTTGGTGTAATTCCCTGACAACCTGGTGTTCCGATATTATTCCGTAAATACCTGATCATCTTTTTCCGGTCAAAAGCAAAGTTGATGGCTTGCCTTATCCGCTTATCCCCGATAAAAACCTGATTAGTTGACAATGCTGATCTTTCCACCATGAAACCAAGGTATTCGGTGTTAAGATACGGCTGTGAAACCAGTTTGATTTTTAATTCATATTTTGGTTGCAATTTTCCTTCCGGTGTCAGCAATTCATCCTTATAGGTCGGATCAATTCCGGAGATAAAATCAAGGTTACCTTTAATGAATTCGAGGAAAGCCGATTGTTTATCCTGGACAAAGGTTATAGATACTGCATCAAGAAATGGTAACCTGAAACCTTTCTCAGATTCAAAGTAAACAGGGTTCCTGAGGAGAATCAATTTCACACCTTCCTGCCACATTTTGAAGATAAAAGGACCTGTTCCAACAGGGTTGCGGCGAAAATCCGCACCAAAAAATGCCACAGCTTCGCGTGGGACTACCGAACAATACTGCATGCTGAGGAGGCTCAGAAAAGGTGGGAATGGCCGGATCAGACGGACAACTACGGTCGAATCATCCAATGCTTCAAAGGAAGGTTTGTCAATTGCACGACTTGCATTGTTGAAAATCCATGCACCTGGCGAAGCTACCTTTGGATCAGTGATGCGCTGAAAGGAAAATACAAAATCCCGTGCCACTGCCTTTCGTCCCTTCCCATTTTCAAAAGCAGGACTGTCATGAAAAAAGACATCCTGACGAAGATGAAAAGTATAGACCAATCCTGATGTTGAAATTTCCCAGGATTTAGCAATACAAGGACGAATTTCCATGCGGTCATCCAGTTGGACAAGACCATTGAACAATTGATTCGTGGCCCAAATAATGGTTTGATCACGTGCAAAAGCTGGATCAAGCGTGGTTATGTTGGCCGCCTCATTGTATCTGAATACGGTTTTGCCCGTCTTTTTGTCATGATGACTGCATGACAAACAGAGAGAGATTAAAATTAGAAAAATGAAGTTTGGTGCTTTCATAGGTGAAAACGCAAAAATATCAGTTTTTTCATTAAGGTCATGTATTATATAAGGACCTCCCAAAAATTCAGTATTTTTGTATCGATCTTTCACAAATTAAATATCTGATTTCATGAAACGTTTCACGCTATTGCTGGTTTTGTTCTTAATGATGACCCTTATTTCCAATGCTCAGGAAAACACATCAATGTCAGGATCTGCATCTTGTTCTATGAGAAAATCCCAAATGCAATCATTAAGGAGCAAACCATTGAATGCTATTTCAGGCCCTCTGCACTCGTATGATGTCACAAAATATTTGTTGGATGTGGATCTTTACAACTGTTACAGTCCACCTTATCCAAGAAGTTTTACAGGCTCAGTCGTGATTACCTTCATGGTTGATTCGACATTGAACTCGATAAAACTGAATGCCGAAATCTTCTCTCTCGTTATTGATTCTGTGCGACTTGCAGGAGTCTCATTTTCACATGCCAACGACACCCTGACCATACTGCTCGACCGCACATACAACATGGGGGAAGTGGCTAATGTTAAAATATATTACCGGCATAAGGATGTTGAAGACCTTGCCTTTTTTTCCAATACAGGAACAGTTTTCACTGATTGTGAACCGGAAGGAGCCCGCAGGTGGTTTCCATGCTATGATCATCCTTCGGACAAAGCACTCTTCGAACTGACAGCCAAAGTCAAATCGACTGTTAAGCTTGGCTCCAATGGAAGGCTTGCCGATTCAACATTTGCCGGCGACGTACTTACTTATCATTGGATTTCAGATCAAAATGTTGCAACCTACCTGATGGTTATAACTTCAAAAGTCAATTACCAATTGAAAATCAACTATTGGCATAAAATCAGCAACCCTGCTGACAGTATTCCGCTCAGATACTATTATAACCTGGGAGAAAACCCATCGTCTGTTATGGCAATACTCCCTGATATGACAACATGGTATTCTCAAAATTTTGTTGAACATCCCTTTGATAAAAACGGATTTGCAACGCTCAATCCAAATTTTGCGTGGGGAGGTATGGAAAACCAGACACTGACCAGTCTTTGCCAGAATTGCTGGAGCGAAAGCCTTGCCGCACATGAATATGCTCACCAGTGGTTTGGCGATATGATCACATGCAGCACATGGGCCGATATATGGGTTAACGAAGGTTTCGCAACCTGGACAGAAGCCTTCTGGTATGAAAGTTATGGTGGGTACGACGCTTACAAAACTACCATTAACAGTGATGCAAATTACTATTTGTCCAATAATGCAGGTTTTGCAATATCCAACCCGGCATGGGCTGTGACAACCCCATCAACAAATACGCTGTTTGATTATTCAATTACCTATATGAAAGGCGCATGTGTTCTTCATCAGTTGCGCTATGTTCTGGGCGATTCCCTGTTTTTTGCAACGCTAAAAGCCTATTGTACTGATTCCACCTTAAAATTTCATTCGGCCACGATCCAGGATTTCAATGACAAGGTGAACCTTATTACTGGCGGAGATTACGACTGGTTCTTTGATGAATGGATATTCCAACCTAACCATCCGATTTACCAAAACTCTTATAATATTCAGGATCTCGGCAACAGTACGTGGAAAGTAAAATTTTTCGTAAAACAAGTGCAGTCAAATGCACCCTTTTTCAAAATGCCGCTGGAGGTTAATGTTCATTTTGTTGATGGAACTGATTCTACTTTCAGATTCATGAATGAGTTCAACTTTCAGCAAATTTCATGGATTTTCAACAGACAGCCTGCCTATTTCCAGTTTGATCCCAACCGCCAGATTGTTTTAAAAGGCGGGAGTACTGTTGTAGGAATTGATGAGGTGCAAACTGAAGGAATGTTGGTGCTTTATCAGAATTCACCCAACCCTGCAACGACGACCACAAAAATCAAGTACACCATTGATCGCCCCATGGATGTTCAGCTTGAATTATGCGACATGCTTGGCATTGTGCTGATGCGCCCCCTGGCAACACAGCAATCGGCCGGTCTGCATGAAATGACAATCGATTGCTCAAACCTTGCTGCCGGCACCTATTTATATAAGCTCATGGCTGGCAATAATGTGCAGTTCAAGAAATTGGTCATTGTAAAATAGGAGAAAATACCTGTAAAAGGTGGTAAGGGTGCCGTTTATTTTGAATAATTCAAAGCGAGTGGATTTGATACACGTTCCTTAAGCAAAGCTATATCCTTAATTTCCTTCATCTCATCGATATAGTGGAATCGTAATCCTTTGACGTAATCAGCTTTAATTTCTTCAATATCCTTCTGGTTTTCTTTGGATAAAACAATATCCGTCAGATTTGCACGGCGCGCAGCCAGCATTTTTTCCTTGATTCCACCAACCGGCAACACTTTTCCCCGCAGGGTAATTTCACCAGTCATGGCAAGCCGCTCACGAACTTTACGTTGCGTAAAAGCCGAAGCCAGTGCAGTAAACATCGTAATTCCTGCTGAGGGACCATCTTTCGGTGTTGCGCCCTCGGGAACATGAATATGAACATTCCAGAATTGAAACACACCCGGATCAATTCCAAAAACCTCTGAATGTGCTTTGAGATATGCCAGGGCAATGGATGCTGACTCTTTCATTACATCTCCCAGGTTTCCTGTCAGGGTAAGATCGCCCTTGCCCCTGCTGAGGCTCACTTCGATAAAAAGAATTTCTCCGCCTGCCATCGTCCAGGCCAGTCCGGTGACCACGCCTGCAATGTCATTTGTTATATATTTTTCCGCCTGAAAAATGGGAATTCCCATGATCTTTTTGAGGTCAGCTTCAGATAGTTTTTTATTGAACTTCTCATTTGAAACTATTGATTTCACTTTACTTCTGATGATCTTGGCAATACTTTTTTCCAGCGAACGAACACCTGATTCCCGCGTATAATCTTCTATTATTTTTTGCAGCAGCGCTTTATTGAATTGAAGTTGACTTTTCTTTACGCCATGATCATTCAACTGTTTTGGCAGCAAGTGTCTAATGGCAATCTCCACCTTCTCCTCCAGTAAATAACCCGGGATGTCGATAATCTCCATTCTGTCGCGTAATGCAGGATGAATGGTACTGAGTGTATTGGCTGTAGCAATGAACATGATTCTTGAAAGGTCAAATTCAATTTCAAGATAATTGTCATAAAAAGCAACATTTTGTTCAGGATCAAGTACTTCCAGCAAGGCTGCCTGAGGATCGCCATTGATATTCATGCCCATAACCTTGTCGATTTCATCGAGTACGAACACAGGATTGGAAGATTTAACCTTTTTCAAACTTTGAAGGATTCTACCGGGCATAGCGCCAATGTATGTCTTGCGATGGCCACGGAGCTCTGATTCATCCCGGAGACCGCCCAATGACATCCGGGTGTATTTACGACCAAGAGCACGTGCGATGCTTTTTCCCAACGAGGTTTTTCCGACTCCCGGAGGACCGACCAGACACAAAATAGGCGATTTAAGATCCCGCTTAAGTTTTATTACAGCCAAATGCTCAATAATTCGTTCTTTTACCTTTTCAAGTCCGAAATGATCTTCATCGAGAATCCGTTGAGCATGATGCAGGTCAAGATTATCCATGGTATATTCTCCCCATGGGAGTTGTACCAGGGTTTCAAGGTAGTTGGTCTGGATTGAGTATTCAGCGGCCATGGGATGCATCCTCTGAAGCTTGTTCATCTCTTTTTCGAACACATCTGAAACTTCTTTCGACCATTTTTTATCTTTTGCCTGCTCGCGAAGTGAGTTGATTTCCTGTGCATTCGGGCTTCCTCCAAGCTCCTCCTGGATTGTTTTCAACTGCTGGTTAAGAATAAAATCGCGCTGTTGCTTGTCAAGATCAGTTTTTACCTTATTCTGAATATGTTGTTTCAGGTCGGCCACCTGAAGCTCTTTGGTTAAATAGGATAAAACAAGGTTAGCACACTCAGTCAAATCAGATACTTCCAGAAGCTTTTGTTTGTCTGCAAGTTCAATGTTAAGGTTCGATGAGATAAAATGAACCAGAAATGAGGGGGATTCAATATTTTTGATTGCAAAGGCTGCTTCTGACGGGATATTCGGAGACTTTGTCACAATTTGAATGGCAAGATCCTTCAGGGATGATATAAGTGCACTGAATTCGCCGTTTTCCTGCGGAATAATGGGAGCTTCAAATGCGGTCACCGATGCCATGATGTATGGATCAGACTGAACCAGTTCGTTGATTGTAAAACGCCGTTTACCCTGTATGATAGCCGTATTGCTGCCATCAGGCATTTGAAGGATTTTTATGATGTATGCCACTGTTCCAACCGTATGGAGATCAGTGAATTCAGGATCTTCGATTGCGGCATCTTTTTGAGCCACCACGCCAATTATCCGGGTTCCTTTATAAAATTCCCGTATAAGTTTGATTGATTTATCCCGGCCAACTGTTATTGGTATCACAACTCCCGGAAAAAGCACGGTATTCCGCAAAGGCAGGACAGGAAGGATTTCCGGCACTTCCTCCATATTCATTGCTTCTTCATCTTCCGACGACAACAAGGGGATGAACTCTGTTTCCGAATCAATTAAATCTGAAAACATCAGCCCATTATGCTCTATTACGTTTTTCATTTTTCTATATAAACAAAATGTCAGTATCCTGGTAAAAGTACCAGGATCGCAAGTCAGACAATTAATGTGCCAAGATATTTTTGCTACCTGTTAAAGGTACTTGTTTTTAAGGGTAAGATTATAAACACTTGTCAGGAGTTCCTTTTCAATATCATTAAAATCCCGGTTCCTGCGTTTGAATACAATTTCGGCTACCTCCATTGCTTTTTTGATACTGTAGTTGGTATATCCTGCTGTACCGCCCCAGGTAAAGGATGCAATGAAATTGCGTTGAAAACCGGCACCAAAAATATTGGCATTAACTCCCACAACTGTGCCGGTATTGAAATTAGTATCAATAGCACATTTTGAATGATCGCCCATGATCAAACCGCAAAATTGGAGATGCGTGTTAATAAATGTTTGTTTACCGTAACTCCACATACGAACATTGTCATATGTATTTTTCAGGTTGGAAGTATTGGTGTCAGCTCCCAGATTGCACCATTCTCCTATTACCGAATGTCCCAGAAACCCATCATGTGCTTTATTGGAATAACCAAAAAGAACTGAATTATTTAGTTCTCCGCCTACCCGGCAATAAGGGCCAACGGTTGTGGAGCCATAGATTTTTGCTGCCATTTTCACCTCGGCACCCTCACAAAGTGCGAAAGGGCCACGAATTACAGCGCCTTCCATGATGTGAGCATTTTTACCAATATATATCGGGCCTGTGGTAGCATTCAGGATGGCACATTCAATAATAGCACCTTTTTCAACAAAGATGTTTTCACCACCCAATATTTTATTTGTCTCGCTGATTTTCTGCGAATGCCGGCCTTTTGTGAGCAAATGAAAATCTTCAATAAGGGCAAGCTCGTTTTTCGAAAAAATTTCCCATGTATGATTGATTTTCAATGGAGCCTCCGACATTTTTATCTCCTCAATTCCTTCGGCCGAAGCATCGCCAACACTATCAAGTTCTTCTTCAGTAACGTGCAAAGCAATAATGGTATCTTTGTACACAACCGTCTGATTTGGTTTCAGATTTTTAATTGCAGTGATGATTTCATCATTGGGACAAATCGAACCATTAATTAAAATGTTCTCAGCCATTTTAACAATCGGAAATTTTGCAGAAAGATATCCGTCAGTTAAGGTAGAAGTAACTGATTTCAGACGTTTCTCCCATTTTTCTCTGATTGTCAGGATTCCGACACGGATATCCGCAACCGGACGTATGTATGTAAGGGGAAGCAAATTTGTCCGAACAATATTTTCATCGAAGAGAATGTAATTCATTTCGTTACAGAATTAATACAGCGTAAAAATTTTTGTTTTACTTTATGCAAATTTAGGAAATAAAATAAATAAAAAAAGCCTCCAGAGAAAAACGGAGGCTTTCGGGAAAATATTGTGGCAAAGATTTACTTTGCTGCATTTCTGTCAATATGCTTTTGGTAGCGGCTTTTGAATTTATCAACCCTTCCTGCGGTATCAACCAATTTCATTTTTCCAGTATAGAATGGATGTGATGTGTGAGAAATTTCCAATTTAATCAATGGATATTCTTTCCCATCTTCCCATGTAATGGTTTCTTTGGTTTTAACGGTCGACTTTGAAATGAATGCATATTCGTTCGACATATCTTTAAATACTACCAGGCGGTAATCTTTTGGATGAATATCTTTTTTCATTGTTAAATGGTATTTCTAATGAGGGCGCAAAATTAATGATTTTAATTTGATTTCCAAAAAATATTTCAAACAAGATCAGGAAACTAAAAAGTCAAGGGTATCAACTTCATCGGCATAATCCCATAACGCTGGGTTTTGCGACTCCCCTGCCTTAACTGTGCGGATAGATAAGGCTAAATTGCTCACCACACACTGAATTAACTCCCTGTTTGCATTTACAGCATCGATTACATCGTCAAGTGAAACATAAAATTCATAATGCAGCACTGAAATGCGCGATGCCAAAGCCCTGTCTTCTTTTAACAGCAGGCACCCTGCATCAAGGTATGGTATCTGGTTAACCAGAAAAATTGATTTGCTGTAATCATAATTGTTACAATATTTATTATGATTTATAAAGTTGTGATATTCACCCAGCGCTTTGGTCAACATTGAAAAATTATATCCTTCAGGTACGAAAATTTTTGATATGCTGCGGCATCCCATCCCATAGAAAAGCATGATGTCGTTTGCTAATTTTAGCAGGGTCTCATCATTTTCTTTCCCATCAAGGATTGCAATGCTATTTCTGTTTTTCCGGATGATGTTTGGGTACTTTCCAAAGTAAAAATTAAAATACCTGGAAGTATTGTCATTGCCGGTTGCAATGATGGCATCGAATTCAGAAAGCCTGCCGCTTGTGAAACTAATATAGTTCTGCCATTCAGGTAAAAAATCAATCAAAACAGCCGCCATGGCAGGGATCAACCGTAAATCGGCTGACGACAACCGGCCAATTAGTTTATGCCCGGCAATCAGTACGCACAGAAAATCGTGAAACCCAACAGCAGGAATATTTCCAGCCATTACGACTCCGACGGTCTTTTGAGTACCGATGCGTTCAATCTTTTCGGTATACGGTGAAACCCATTTATATAAGTTTTCAGTTTGCAAGGCTATGCCCAGGTTGTTAAAGGCAATTCTTATAAATTCCGGAGTAAACCATTGGTTTTCAACAGTAGCTGACTTTGCAGCTACCACCAGGGGAAGAATTTCCGGGTCACTGCTGTTTTCATGATACCGGCGAAGCCGGGCGCCCAGCAATTCAAACGATTTTATACGATCAGTTAAATTCATCTTAATTGTTTCCGCAAAGTTAACTCAATAAAAAATAAACAGGTGATGCCCTTTTGTTGGCCGATCTGTAATATTCATTATTTTTGTAATCCTGGTGAACCATCTGCCCTATGCTCCAAATGCTAAAACAAACCTGCTGTTTTTTGTTTTTTCTGGTGCTTCTGGTATGTGTACCAGCGATAAACAACCCAATCCATGGGCAGGGCATTCAAAACATGAAATATGCCGAAGATTCCCTTGCAGCCATTCTCAAATCAATAAACGAGGAGGATGACGATAGTTTAAAATATATTCTTAATGATTCCTTTTATCATACTTTATTAAATGCGTTGATGCTTCCGGGTGCTGACAATTACATGTTCGAATCGCTGAAAACCCTGATAAAAATTTCCTCAGACGATAACAAATTCAGAATATTCCATTGGAACCTACCAACCCACGATGGTGAGAAAAAATACTTTGGCTTTCTAAAATTGCTAAAAGCTGAAACCCCCACGGTATTTCCCCTGAGAGACTATTCAGACTCAATTACATCGCCCGAAACAGCAATCCTTGATTACAACCATTGGTTCGGTGCTTTATATTACACTTCAATTTCCTGCACGACCATACTTGGCAAAAAATATTATACGCTGCTGGGGTGGGCAGGTAACAATGCGACCATAACCCAAAAGGTCATTGAAATTCTTTCATTTGATGAACATGATATACCGCAATTCGGATTACCGGTTTTCCCGAATTACGAGACAGGAACCATGAAACGAATCATTTTCCGTTATGCTGCATCAACATCCATGTCGTTAAAATATGAAGAGCAAATCATTTCATCCGAAAAAAAATGGAATCCCCGAAAGCGTGATTATGAATACAAAACAAAGAGTGCCGTAATAATCGTTTTCGACCGGCTTGTTCCTCTGGAGCCTCAGCTGGAGGGACAATTTCAGTTCTATATTACTGACGGTGATATCTTTGACGCTTTTAAATCTGTCAACGGAAGCTGGAATTTTATTCGTGGGATTATATCAAAAAATAAACATTAACATCCACGCTGATGATGATTTATGATTCCTGATGGAACAAATTTGTGAAATCTGACACCCGGTTCCTATCGGAATCGCCTCAGGTAAAGTAAAATTAGTCGCTTTTTATAATGACGAATCAGACACGGAAGATAAATTCATTTACAGACACTTGATTTTTGTAGTATTTTTTATATTTTTGAATTCACAATTAAAAGCATTTACTTTGTTTTCTGAATCCTGCAGTGCCAACAACTCTTATAACCTCATATTAATTAAATAATTACATTATGAAAAAACATAATTTTAACGCGGGTCCGTCTATTCTTCCTCGTATTGCGGTTGAAAACTCAGCAAAAGCTGTTCTGGATTTGAATGGCATTGGTTTATCATTACTTGAAATCTCACATCGCAGCAAAGATTTTCAAGCTATTCTCGACGAAACAGTCGCGCTGTTCAAAGAACTTCTGAATATCCCTGACGGATATCAGGTAATTTTTCTCGGTGGGGGTGCCAGCATGCAATTTTGCATGATCCCATACAATTTTTTAAATAAAAAAGCTGCATATCTTGAGACCGGGGTATGGGCTCAAAAAGCCATTAAAGAGGCTAAATTTTTTGGTGAAGTGAATGTTGTTGCGTCGTCCAGCGATAAAAATTTCACTTATATCCCCACAGACTATACAATTCCTGCAGATGCGGATTATTTCCACATTACTACAAATAACACCATCTATGGTTCTGAAATCCATAATGATATGGATTGCCCGGTTCCCCTTATTGCTGATATGTCATCCGACATTCTCAGCCGTCCGGTTGATATTTCCAAATATGCCATGATCTATGGTGGTGCCCAGAAGAATCTTGGTCCGGCAGGAGTTACCTTCGTGATTATCAAAGAGGAGTTACTTGGCAAAGTTGAACGCAAAATACCAACCATGCTCAGTTATGCAACACACCTTAAGGAGCCTTCTCTCTATAATACACCTCCCGTATTCGCTATCTTTACTTGTCTTGAAACCCTCAGATGGATTAAAAGTCTTGGTGGGGTAAAAGCAATCGAAGAGATGAATATCAGGAAAGCCAACCTTTTATATGATGCCATCGACAGCAGCAAAATGTTTGTTGGTACTGTTGCAAAAGACAGCAGATCGCTCATGAATATCTGCTTTGTCATGAAAGAGCAGTATAAAGACAAGGAAGATGCATTCATGGAATTTTCAAAGACTAAGGGTATGCTCGGAATCAAAGGACACCGGTCAGTCGGAGGATTCAGGGCCTCGACCTATAATGCGCTCCCGATCGAAAGCGTTCAGGCATTGGTTGACGCCATGCATGAGTTTGAAAAAATAAACGCATAAAATAATTTAATAGGCTGTCCTACAAATAAAAACAGCTTTTAGAAATGTTTAAAAAAATCAAAACATATGATAAAAGTATTGATTGCAACCGATAAACCCTTTGCCCCTGTTGCTGTAAAAGGTATCCGAAAAGTTGTGGAAGAAGCTGGCTTCGAGTTGGTTCTCCTGGAAAATTACACAAGTCAGGACGACTTCGTTAAAGCAGTTGCGGATGTTGATGCTGTAATCATCCGCAGCGATAAGGCCGACAAATCAGTTATTGATGCAGGCAACAAGCTGAAAATCATTGTGCGTGCAGGTGCAGGTTACGACAACATCGACCTTCAGGCTGCAACGGCAAAGGGAGTGATTGCCATGAATACCCCCGGCCAGAATTCCAATGCAGTTGCCGAACTCGCATTGGGTATGATGGTATACTATGCCAGGAACTTTTTCAATGGAAAATCGGGCAGTGAACTCATGGGGAAAAAACTCGGGATTCATGCATACGGTTATGTGGGGAAAAATGTTGCCCGGATCGCAAAGGGGTTTGGAATGGAGGTATTTGCATTCGACCCGTTCATCTCCAGACTGGAAATTGAAAAAGATGGTGTAAAATGGGTAAGCTCTGTTGAAGAACTTTATTCAGCTTGTCACTACATTTCTCTTCATATTCCGGCTAACAGCCAGACCAAGCAGTCTGTAAATTTTCCATTGTTATCAAAGATGCCCTCCCCTGCTTGTCTTGTAAACACCGCCCGGGCTGAGGTGATCAACGAATCTGACCTGCTGAAAATGTTTCAGGAAAGAAAAGATTTTGCCTACTTATCTGATGTTGAACCAGCCAATAAAGCTGAAATTGAAGCTGGGTTCAAAGCAAGACTTTTTTGCACTCCTAAAAAAATGGGAGCCCAAACTGAGGAAGCAAATGTTAATGCCGGGATTGCTGCAGCCAAACAAATTGTCAATTTTATTAAAAATGGGGATAAAACATTTCAGGTAAATAAATAAGCCATCTGTTTTCTTTTACTGTTATTTTTAAACAAGGATCTGCTTTTTACACTTACATTTTTATAAATTGAGCTAAACCATGGAAAACGAACACGAAAGACCCACTACTTTTTTCAGATTTGAAGATCTCAGAATATACCATAAAGCTCTTGAATACATCGATTGGGTGTATATAGTGGCGAAAAACACAAAAGATGATCCTTATATAAAATCGTTTTTTGACAGGTTTCTCACATCAGCCAATGGTATTGCGTTGAATATTGCAGAAGGCTCATCAAGAAATAAAAGCCAGTTTGTATATTATCTTAAAATGGCAAAGAGTTCTGTAAGGGAATGTGTCGTATTATCAACAGTGGCCCAAAGCCGTTCATTTATTAGCAGTAGTGCGTATGATGATTCTAAAAATCATCTTATGGAAATGACCAAGATGATCGGAGCGTTGATCGGATCGCTGCAAAGGAGTGTGAAACCTGGAGAACTTGACAACGACGACAGCATGGAATAATGTTATCTCTTTAAATTTCTTACTTGTAAATCTATTAACCCGCTGACAAAAACTAACGACCATTATGGCTATACTTAAACCGTTTAAAGGATGGAGGCCTCCCGTCGAAATCGTAAAAGACCTTGCCTCAAGACCTTACGATGTTCTTAACTCACATGAGGCCAGGGAAGAAGCAAAAGGAAATCCATATTCTCTCTTGCACATAATAAAACCTG
>CAIYES010000055.1 GCA_903925275.1 uncultured Bacteroidales bacterium | reverse complement strand
GTTTACGAAACAATTGCAACGGTCCGTTACGCGGTCGAAGTGGATGTTGTTGTAAACGCTGCCGGTGATGTAACCTGGACTTCTGCCACTGCAATCACCGGACAGATCGTGATCATCGGTTAACCTGGTAAATTTAAACAGTAGTTATGCCTTCATTTAAGACAAACCTGGATTTACAACAAAATCAACTGCTCAATGCTGTCCTGCAAAATCAACCGGATTTACCACAAAATCCGGTTGAAGGGCAGTTGTATTACAATGATGGAAAGCATACAGCATATTTGTATAATGGGAGTTGGTGGATGCCTTGGGGAGAATATTCGGCAGGCCCGTCCCCGACGGTCAAACAGTATTTGCTGAATATTCTTAATCCGTCCATAAAATTATCAGGGGTTTTCGTTCGATTGTTTGAGAATCAGGATGTGGTAAGAATCGATTCTCATTTCAGCACTTCCGAAACTGTTGATTTTATTGTTGAGTGCCGACAGTCAGTAAATGACCCGGGCTTTTCATTGACCGACAGGCCTATTCAGGCAGTCTACGCGGGAACTGAAACGACTGCTTTTGCAAATTCATATCTCCCGGCTGACTACTGGCTTTATCTTGGGATTATTCAAAAGGATGGAGCAATAATGGTTCCAGTAGAGGAGCAACCATTGATCACTCCTGATCCGGAGGTGCCGCCAATTGCTCCGGTTGATGGGGAGATACTTGGTTTGTTAACGATAACGATCACCTGTGTAACCAGGTGATCGTTATTGATACATCTACCCTGGCACCTAACTGAAAAACGGGTGATCCTTTAGTTTCTGAGCTGTCTCCATCTTTGTCACTCTGATATATCTCAAAAATGATTCAGTGGTATGGTGACCGGTAATTTGCATTATGTCACGCATTGGAATGCCTGCCAGATATGCATTTGTTGCAAAAGACCTTCTGGCAGTGTGGGTCCTGATCACCAGCCATTTTTTCAGATCCCCTTTGCTGATTTTTTCATCATGCGCTTTTTGCCCAATCAGTTTCAATGCTCCATTTGTTTGCCTGATATGAGGTACTTGGAGAGTTCCATATCTCTTAAGAATTTCCCAAACCAATGGTTTAATGGGCATAATTACAGGTTCATCGGTTTTTTGCGTACGTACATATAAATTTCCTTCGTGTATATGTTCGTTGGAAACTTTTGACCAGTCCGAATGACGAAGCCCTGTATAGCAGTTGATTACAAAAATGTCCCGGATGTTTCTGTGAGCGGGCAGATCAAGGGGCATTTCATATAGTGCCTTGATTTCATTTTCATTCAGGTACACAGTATCCACATTTTCCGAAATAATCTTGAAATCCCGCTTACAGTGCTCCTGGTTTTTGGTCAGTTTATCTTCAACGGCTTCATTCATCAGCCGTTTCAATTTCTTGATATATGAACCAATGGAGTTTGGTTTTAAACCAATTTCCTTTAAATGGTCAGTGAACTGGATATAGAAATCTTTTCCTATGGTGTCAAAATCGACCCTGAATTCCTTTTTGGTTTGGAAAGATTCCAGTTGCTTCTTGAGACTCGAATACTGTTGTAAATGACCCGGACTGATTTTGTTTATATATCTTTGCTGAAAAACTGCAAAGAAAGATAAAAGAGAAACTCTGGAGGCATCAACAGCTTTGCTTCTGCCGGTAAATACTTTAAATTCATTTACCATTTCTGCCGATTTCACTTTGACTTCCTCTTTTGACAGTTTAATGCCCTTTGGAAAAAGTTCATCGTATTTATCGAGAAAAAAATTGGCAGTTTCCCGTAAACGAGTGTTGACCTCGCTATAGTCCT
>CAIYES010000054.1 GCA_903925275.1 uncultured Bacteroidales bacterium | reverse complement strand
TTATCAGACTTGTGATGTCAACGAATTTATCTGTCCCGTCGGTTGTCAGAACATCCTGGCGCCAATCCTGTAAAGTTCGGTTGCCGATGAGTTCGAACTCGCTGATACGCCTTATACTTTCTGTCAATCCATGCGGGAAATCAGGATTGATTGAGCAGAGCAGCGGAATTACTTCGTGCCGTAGTTTGTTGCGCAGATATTTTGTCTCCGAATTTGATTGGTCTGTACGGTACCCGATCTGATTATTATTGGCATACTCCATTATATCGTTCCGGTATGCGAACATCAATGGCCTGATAATCGTGCCGTTTTTAACAGGGATTCCATGCAAACCTGCGATGCCGGTTCCGCGGATAAGGTTGATCAGGAATGTTTCCACCTGGTCGTCGAGGTGGTGAGCTGTTGCAACGTAATCAAAACTGTTATCCTGCCGGATCTTTTCGAACCATGCATAGCGAAGATCCCGTGCTGCCATCTGGATCGAAATTCCCTTTTGCAAAGCAACGGCGGAAGTGTCGAATTTTTCAGAGAAAAAAGGTACATGCATCAGTGTGGCAAGTCGTTGTACGAATTCAGCATCCTCATCACTGTCTTTCCTCCGGAGACCGAAATTGCAATGGGCAATGGCAAAGCGCAACTTTGCTTTGTGAAATAAATCTACCAGCACGACCGAGTCGATGCCCCCGCTTACTGCAATGAGAATATTATCAGTCCGGGAAAAAATTTTCCCTGATTCGACGAACTGTAACAAATCCTTGAAGTTCATATTATGACCTAACGGTTGAGGCTATGAAAAAAGGTGGTTTGGTTGTACTTTATTTTCTTCCGCTTAATTGTCAGTTTAAAAAGTATTATTTCTTAATATACTTTTGAATCAAAGACAATAATTTTGTACTGTTAATGGGTTTTGAAAGATAATCATCACATCCTGCCTCTTTTATTTTAAACTCATCTCCACTTTGTGCATTAGCAGTGACCGCTATGATCGGCAAATCATTTCGGAAAGATTTGATAATATGTGTTGCTGCAATCCCATTCATGACTGGCATTTTAATATCCATCAAAACGAGGTTGATATCCGGATGCATCTTGCATAAATCAACAGCTTCTTGGCCATTGAAAGCTCTTAAAGTTTTGTTATCCTTTTTTAAAAATGTATTAATATAAAAATAATTTGAATCGTCATCCTCTGCGATTAAAATGAGGGGCATTTCAGCGACTTTGATGGCTTGTATTGAGTTTTTTGGTTTTGCCGTTGCCGTTGATATAATATTTGGGTGAGTTAAAAACACAGTAGTGCCAATATTTTTTGCCGATTCCAAACGTATTTTCCCACCCAGCAATTGCATCATGCCTTTGGCTATTGACAAACCCAAACCACTGCCTTCGTGACCACGTGTATTAGAGACATTTTCCTGCATAAAATACTCGTATATACGCTCTTGCGCATCCTTTTCAATACCAATGCCTGTGTCTTTTACAAAAATTTCAATTTCATTATTTTTATTTTCAAACCCCATGGTAATACTACCTTCCCTGGTAAATTTCACCGAATTATCTACCAGTTTTGAAACTGCCTTTCGCAGTATTTCTCCATCAGTATTCAGTATGAAATTATTGCTATTATCAGGAAATTGGAGTTTAATCCCCAGATTCTTTTTCAAACAGGGTTCTTCAAAATCCTCAAAGACATTCGTCAACAATGAAGAAATATTATTTTGTTGAGGATGCACTTCCATATTGTCTGAAATAATCAGGGATATATCCATATAATCCGTAATTGTATTCATCAAACGGATGCCACTAAGGTTTAGAATTTCTAAAAAATCCTTCTTTTCTTCCATTGAAATATCGGGTTGGATAATAAAGGGGGCAAACCCGAGAATACCATTGAGCGGGGTTCTGATTTCATGCGAAATATTATTCATAAAAGCAGTCTTCAAACGATCGCTGGCTTCGGCTTTGTCTTTTGCATTCATTAATTCCAACGCCCGTTTTTCTTTCTCGTCATTCTGAAAGGCAAGTTCTTTGTTCGCAATGATTAATTCGGCTGCCCGTTTTTCTTTTTCTTCATTCTGATAAAGAAGCTCTTTATTGGCAATGATTAGCTCGTCGGCTCGTTTTTCTTTTTCCCTGTTTTGAAACGCAAGTTCCTTGTTCGCAATGATTAACTCTTCGGCTCGTTTTTCTTTCTCTTCATTCTGAAAGGCAAGTTCCTTGTTCGCAATGATTAATTCTGCTGCCCGTTTTTCTTTTTCTTCGTTCTGATAAAGAAGTTCCTTATTGGCAATGATTAACTCGTCGGCTCGTTTTTCTTTTTCCCTGTTTTGAAACGCAAGTTCCTTATTGGCAATGATTAATTCATCGGCTCTTTTTTCTTTTTCCCTGTTTTGAAAGGCAAGTTCCTTGTTGGCAATGATTAATTCTGCTGCCCGTTTTTCTTTTTCTTCATTCTGATAATGAAGTTCCTTATTGGCAATGAATAACTCATCGGCTCGTTTTTCTTTCTCCCTGTTTTGAAAGGCAAGTTCCTTGTTGGCAATGATTAATTCTGCTGCCCGTTTTTCTTTTTCTTCATTTTGATAATGAAGTTCCTTGTTGGCAATGATAAACTCGTCGGCTCTTTCTTCTTTCTCCCTGATTTGCACGGCCAGTTCCTTGTTCGCAATGATCAATTCCTGCTCCGCCATCTTGAGCATGGATATGTCATTGGAAACACCAATCACACCAATGATTTGACCAAGAGAATCCCGCAAAGGAAATTTGCTCGTATCCAACCATATTACCTGACCATCTGATTGATGCTGCGTTTCAAAAATGTGTAATCTTCCTTTACCACCTTCCATGACATCCAAATCGTCTTTACGGTAATTTTTGGCTTCTGTAGATGCCCATGGTAAATCAAAGTCAGTTTTTCCAACAATCTCAGCCGGGCTAGTTAATCCTGCTCCGGTTGCAAAAGACTTATTACATCCCAAATAATTCGACTTTATATCTTTCCAAAACACCACTCCAGGGAAATTATCCAAAACAGTTTGAAGCATTTGTTCGCTTTTATGAAACATCTCTTCAGCTTGCTTGCGTTCAGTAATGTTAAATACAAATCCAGCACAAATCAGCGGGGCTCCATTTGAATCTGTTTTCACAACTGAACCATAATCATAGAACCATATATATTCACCTGAATTAGCCAGAATCCGATATTCCGCTTCATATTTGTCAAGAACACCATTCAAATGTCTATGCATCGAATTCATGATCCTCTCTCTGTCGATTGGGTGCACCAAAGCTGTAAAATCATGGTAATGTTTAAAATTTTCGGACGGATAACCCAGCATTTCAACTTTATATTTACTAAAAGTAACATTACCGGTTTTTACATCCATTTCCCACCAAGCCATTTTTCCACCTTGCATTGCAAGTTCCAGCTTAGAGCTGGTTTCTCCGGTCATATCTTCCGGGCAAATAGACTTTGTGTTGCTACTATTGGGTACGGCCGTTAAGGAAACTGTTTCTACCTGTAATGCCAGTAAATCTTCTTGGTATTCTTCATTGGTTTTGTCCTGGATGTCCATAGTATTGTCAATTTTACTGATGAAATTTCGTTACCGAATGTCTTTTATCATCGGCTATAACTTAAAAATAACCGGACAAAAAAAAGTCACCTGGTCACATCGTGACAGAGATACATGGTCCCAATGAAAAATGAGAAAATTGTACCCAATAATTATTAATGGTAATTTGTTCACCCGTTCACCCGTTCACCCGTTCACCCGTTCACCTGCTCACCCGTTCAC
>CAIYES010000053.1 GCA_903925275.1 uncultured Bacteroidales bacterium | reverse complement strand
TCCATGTTTGCGCTCTCCCGCAGAAGAAATGCTGCCGAAGTGGTTGTCAAACCAAAGATTTCCCGAAGCCAGGATGCTTATACAATATTCCACTCCCTGATCGGCGAGTTGCCTTATGAAGAATTCTGGATGCTTCTGCTGAACCGGGCAAACAAGATCATGAAAACGGTGAAGGTTTCCGAAGGCGGAATCTCCGGCACCGTGGTAGATCCTAAAAAGATATTCTTCATTGCCCTGGAGTATCATGCATCGTCGATCATCCTGGGCCACAACCATCCGTCGGGGCAGGCTACTCCGAGTGAAGCAGATATGAAAATCACCAAAAAACTCAAAGATTCCGGCGCTTTACTTGAAATATCAGTTCTGGATCATATAATTGTGGCCCATGATGCTTATTATTCCTTTGCTGATGAGGGTGCCATGTGATTTTTTAGTCCCGGGAAACCGGGACTTTTTACTTAATTCCGTGATGAAAAGTGCTGATAACTGGAAGACCCTAATTACTTTTGCATCAATAAAATCAATGAAATTCAATTACAAAACTCTGCAAGAGCAGGTTCAAAATTACTTGACTGAATATTCACAAAAACGAGGTAACGAATGAAAATTCAATATTGTTCTGATCTGCACCTGGAGTTTCGCGAAAACAAGGAATTCCTGAGATTAAACCCTTTGCAACCGATGGGTGATATCCTTTTGCTGGCCGGAGATATTGTTCCGTTCAAAGTTATGCATAAACACGCCGATTTTTTTGACTATGTTGCCGATCATTTCGAAACAACTTATTGGTTGCCTGGGAATCATGAATATTACCATTCCAATATTGCTGACAGAAGCGGCAGGTTAAATGAGAAAATCCGGGAAAATGTTTTTCTAGTAAATAATCTTTCAATTGAGCATGCTGATGTAAAGTTCATCTTTTCTACATTGTGGTCGAAAATCAGTCCGGCTAATCAATGGCCCATTCAGCAAAGCATGTCTGATTTTCAAGTAATCCATCATAATGGACATCCATTTACCCCCTTCCATTTTAATCAGTTTCATGAAGAAAGTCTTCAATTTCTGAAAAATGAGCTCAACCAGGGAAAGTCGATGGTCATCACGCATCATGTTCCGACTTTAATGCACTATCCTGAGCAATATAAAGGAGATTTGTTGAATGAAGCTTTTGCGGTCGAGTTGCATGACTTCATTGAGCCGTCGGGAATTGAATACTGGTTGTTTGGACATCACCATCAGAACACCGCTGATTTCAAAATAGGTTCTACAAGATTGATTACAAATCAGCTTGGTTATGTGAAGTATAATGAAAATGCTGGATTTGGCATTGGCAGAACCATTGAAATGTGAAATAAAACTGGCTCATTCTAAATCATATTATGGATCATGAGCGTTGAATTACGAGCCACTATTGAATTAATATTGAGCCCAATCGGGTTACGGCTCAAAAATGATGAATATATGGCTCAATTATGATTGCTTTTGAGCTTTATTTTGTATATTTGTGAGCCATAAATATTTCAAGTATGACAAAATCGGGTTCTCTTCTAGGGGGTGTTATCGTAGATTACATTAAGAATCACCCAAATTGTTCATCAAAACAAATCCATGATGGTATTGGGCAGGAATGGAGTTATGCTACCGTCAAACGATCCATCCAGGTCTTACTTTCTGACAACCTGATTGTCGCACTTGGTAAAGGCAAAGGAACAAAGTACGAAATCAGTCGGTCCTATGAATTACTGATCCCTATCGATCCTGACAAGTACTTCCAAAAGGAAATCGATGAACGTGAGATCAAGGCAGACTTCAACCTCAGCCTGATCTCTGATCAACTGAAGGGAATTTCACTTTTCAGTGACCTGGAACATGCGTTCCTGGACCAACTTCAAAGCACGTTTAAGAAAAATACTGAAGGCTTGGCACCCCAGGAATTTAAAAGGGAATTTGAGCGCCTGGCCATCGATTTGAGTTGGAAATCCTCACAGATAGAGGGAAATACCTATTCTTTGCTGGAAACAGAACGCCTCTTAAAGGAACAGGAAACAGCATCAGGGAAAACAAAAGATGAGGCCACTATGCTTCTGAATCATAAGGCCGCGCTGGATTTTATTCTGGAACACCCCAATTACATTCAGCCATTATCCCTTGCAGGTATTGAAGATATACACAGTCTTCTGATCAAAGACCTGAATGTTGCCCGGAATATCCGGAAACGAAGAGTCGGAATCACGGGAACCAATTACCGCCCGCTGGACAATGAATTTCAAATCAGGGAATCACTTCAAAGCATGTGCGCTTTAATTAACGAACGCAAGGATATTTTTGAAAAGGCATTGATGGTGCTGGTGTT
Source organism: uncultured Bacteroidales bacterium (assembly GCA_903925275.1). GTDB lineage: Bacteria > Bacteroidota > Bacteroidia > Bacteroidales > FEN-979 > CAIVAT01. The sequence goes on along the minus strand of CAIYES010000053.1, from coordinate 3,317 downwards.
AATCTCCTACATCCAGCCCTTTGAAGATGGCAACAAAAGAACAGGGCGCATTATCAGCAATGCGGTATTGATGAATTATCAATATTGCCCGTTATCCTTCCGGACCGTTGACCCGATCGACTACAAAAAAGCGATGCTGATATTTTATGAAAAGAGTAATATCAGTGTGTTCAAAAAGATTTTTATTGAACAATTTGAATTTGCAGTGAGAACCTATTTTTAGGTTGATAAATAGTCTTTCCTTCCTTAAAGAGGATAAAAAATGGTCTGATGAAGGGATAACAATTTAACCAAATCTACTGCTAATATTAAAATGAGCAGTAGATTTGGTTAATAACGTTTATGACGCCTAACAGCATTTGGTTGCCCTGCTATGTATGGACTTAATTATTTGGTTAGAAAATTCAGCTTGGTATTGTAGTGAAGGAGGTAAGCCCTTTTGCATTTAACATTTAGAAATGAACGATTTGTAAGAACCTCAACCATGGGTTGTTTTTCGAGAAAAACCGAACTGACTTTCCTTACCCGGGTTTCATTGATGCCAATCCGTTTGCCGAATTCCAGAAAATCCTGAAATGTTACATGTCCTGATCTCTTCGAGGCACCAGGCAAGGTGTCACCTGCAAACAATCCATGATCCAGGGCAAAATCGGTGTCATCCACATGGATGCGGGTATTGATCAAGTCATAGGCCGGACTTAACAAGTAATCCCCTCCCTTGTTTTCAAGCAAGGCGAAGTTCTTCAAATGAGCATCGCCATTTGACATTAAAAAATTAAACAGTACCAGCACAAAATACTTTTCTATCTCAATCCTCCAGGCCGGAACGAATTTCTGAATCAACATTCCAATTTCTTCATAACTGTAATCATATTTGAAATTGGGACCTGCATTGTCCGAAGATCTGCCAGCAAGTGATGCAAAATCTTCCTTGCCCCATTTCAAACTCTCCCCTCTTACATCAAATCGCTTGGTGATGTAGGCAGGTGTTCCATCCTTAAAAAAGATCATGGCATTTTCGGCCGTGTTGATCCCAAAAACCTGCCGTGCAATCTGCATGGTGAGGTGTTCATTGGCTGGTATCTGGTCAGGATACCTGATATCCCTTGGGATCGGCTTAAGAATATAAGTTCCCTGCTCACCTTCCCGAGTCAGTCTTAGTGCATTTTTTTCAAGTACCAGGCTCAATTTCTCCTGCACCCCTGAAATGGAGATCCTTTTGCGGTTTTCCATGAATGCTTTTGCGACATCTTCATCATGGCCGGGAGAATCATACGGTAGGATATGACTCACCTTTTTCCCATTGAAAACTCTGCGAAGGCATCCCGGGCTATACGATGAAAATCCTTCAGCCAGGGTCCCGGGACAATATCTCATTTCATTCAACTTCATTGGTCTGAACAGGTTTTATGGTTATTGCACCAATTGTGTCATACCCGGCTGTTGCCATCAACAATCCAAAATAATCGTTTTCGTCAATCTTTAATAATTTGCTTTGCAGTTTCCTGTTGTATCCTTCACTGAGCATGTTGAAGAAAAAGGGAAACAGGAATTCATTCTGGTACTGCTGCCGGTTTTTTGGCATGGTCAGGCTTACCGGAGGTTTACTGTCATTGCTGAACCACGCATCATCATACCGGAATCGGAAACTATGACGGGACTCCTCAGTCAGGATCCCTGCCAGTCCCCCATTGTAATAAACTTTTGCAGATCGCATAGTCTTATAAGGTTATTTTTCTTACTGAAAGGTTAATCTGCAAACCCAGAACTTCGGCAAGTTTATTCAGCGTGTCAATGGTCGGATTTCCTTTGCCGCTTTCGAAGGCCTTCAAGGTTCGAAGCCCGACGCCCGATAACTCGGCGAGATGTTCCTGGGTGACTTTTAATGCCTCCCGACGCTCTTTTAATGTCTTAATTAGTTCTTGTTGGTGCATTATACTGCTCTTTTTGTGCAAATATACTAATAGTTTGAATGAAAATTTCATTTAGTGCAATTAATAGCACTTTTAGTGTTTTTTCATAATTTTTTACTCCATTAAATTCCTAAAGTGCGTTTTAATGCACTTTTATGATTATATCCACTTGGAATGGATTGTTGTTGACTTTTTTCTTTTCAAGCAATTTAACGCCATTGGAAATAACGTTTATCTAAAAGTAGCGATTTTTAATCTATACATACAAGTTGAAGGAATCTTAGAAAGAGGTATTTTTGATCTAAGAAAAATGATAAAATGCTCCGCTCTTATTATTCCGCACCCATTTATGAATTTTTAGGCACATCTTCAGACTTGATCCTTGGAATTTTAGAGAGACAAAATGAATTTGCTTTACTTCAGACCCAGCGTGATGCGTGGTTAGAGTAGATTCGGATTCTTAAAGAAACACTCCGTCCATATAATGGGACTATTTATTTCGAATACAATATTCCGAGAATGGGCAGGCGAATTGATGTCCTTCTGATTATTGATTCGGTCATCTTTGTACTCGAATTTAAAGTAGGTGAGGCTGCATTCCCCTCGTATGCGATTGACCAGGTTTGGGATTATGCATTGGATCTTAAAAATTTTCACGAAACTAGTCATGATCAAATTATTGCTCCGGTTCTTATATCAACAAAAGCAGTTGTCGAGTTTTTGTCAATATCGGCAACTCCGGAATTCGATAAAACAATTTTACCCATAAGGAGCAATGTGGAAAGCTTCCCCGAAGTTATCAAGGCAGTTTTATTATTCTCTGACGGTAAACCAATTGATTCTACCTCATGGGAACAAGGTCGATACTGTCCAACTCCAACCATTATTGAAGCAGCCATGGCTTTATATAATGGTCACTCAGTTACTGAAATTTCAAGAAATGATGCGAGTGCCATCAACCTTTCAAAGACCTCTGATGCGGTTTCTCAAATCATTCGGTTTTCAAAAGATAATTCTCAAAAATCAATTTGTTTTGTAACTGGAGTACCTGGAGCTGGAAAAACACTGGTTGGTCTCAATATCGCTACCACTCACTTTGATCAAGCCAATGCTTTATATTTTCAGAAGTTATCCCGGAACCAATTGTCGAAGTGAAGCCGGAGCCTGTCGCAGAAGTGAAGCCAGAACCGGTAAAAGTTGTAAAGCCGGAATTAACCCTCCAGGAAAAGATTCTCAAGGTTGAAAATCTCCAGCTCATCATCGAAAAAAGGGCCAAGTTGGTGCAAACCCGCTCTGAACTGGAGCGTTTCCAGATTTCATCCAATGACTTCAACTGCTCCATGCGGCTGAATGACTCCGATGGGAATGTCTTCACCACCAGTTTCACCCCTGGAGTTAAAAAGG
>CAIYES010000052.1 GCA_903925275.1 uncultured Bacteroidales bacterium | reverse complement strand
TGTAAAGATTGTAACGTACAGATTTTTAGTAGTAGGGTGTTTTAAATAAAGTCCTCTCCCCGCTACCAAGTCGGAATCCTCATCATCACTGATGGGGATTCTTTTTTTGCCTCCTCTGAAAGCCTTATGAATGCTTGTTTTGCTTTGCTGAAAAAAAAGCATTGATTTTTGAAGTTAGGTATTGCCTTTTTTGAATGTCCAGGACCAAACCCTCGTGAAACACCAATTTCTGTATCCTTCGCTTGATGTCAAGATTGCCAGATTGCCAGTATTTACTGACATTTTGCGAAAAATCAATTGCTTTTTCAACCTTGATGTCCAAGTTAAGTATCTCCAAACCAGTTCCTTCATATTGAGCCTTCAAGTTAGAGATTTGACCATCAATCTTTGCGAGGTATTTCTCATAAAGATCTTTTGGAAGTCCTTCTATGGCATACCGCTCTTGTAGCGCCTGCTTCTGGGTTTCTATTTCTGTTAACTTCCTCTTGTACACTGTAGTCTCATTTTTTGCCACTTGTTTTCCTGAATCAAGCACCTTCTTTATTTGTTTGGTATATGCTGCCAGGTGCTTCTGATCCATTTCAAATGCTTCCAATTGACTGAGGAATAACTTATAAGCACCAGTTTTCTTATAAAACTTCTTTGAAATGTTGGCATTGATGGAGACATTTTTACATTCCTGACACTTGTAATAATGCAATCCGTTCTTGGTAACGAAATAACCACACAACGGTTTACCGCAGATATGGCAGAATATGTGTCCGTTAAGTGGTCTATCAGTGGCACAAAACGTTTTGGAGAAATAAAGAAAATACTGGTTGGATAAACGATAAAATGTTGACTCAGGTTTTAAGGGAACTTGAAAAATGTGGAGTTGTCAGCCGAAAGGTCTATGAGGTGATCCCACCCAAAGTGGAATATTCGTTAACTGAGGAAGGGAAAAATTGCTATCTGTTATGCAACTTATGTCCAACTGGGGTGAGAAGTTTGAGGTTTGAAGTAGTTTTTCCCGACAATTGAACCTGAAGAGTTATCTTTGACCTGACGTATAGAATCCTTGGAAGGTGCAGTGAGACATTTTCAATTTTCCGAAAGTAATAGAGGGTTCGTTTTGTGAACAAAAACAACAAATATGATGAACCTGATTTTTCCGAAAAACATTGATAATAAATACAATGGTTATAAAATATCATTGTACTTTTTCTATTTATTAACCGCTATAACGCTGGTAAGAAGCCTGATTCACATTTTAGCATCTGATGGCGGTGCCCAGAGTATTGCTACAATCCCTCTTAGCCAATATCCTCAAGATGCCGCTTCTACTGTTATCTTGATTTTTTCACTGTGGGGTTCATCCCAATTGATTTTAGGGTTAATCTATTTGGTAGTCGCATTCAAATACAGGAGTCTAATTCCGCTGATGTACCTGCTATTATTTGCTGAGTATGCGATGCGATTAGGTCTTGGTCACCTCAAGCCAATCACGACACTCGGCACGGCACCAGGCGCAATCGCAAATTACATCATGATACCTCTTTCGATTATTTTGTTTTTCTTATCTATCCGACAATGGCTGAAATAGACGAAAGTGCCCACAAACACTGTCGCTCGAAGTCCTATTTATTAGCGACAGTTTAGGCACTCCCGTTTTGTTCCTTTTTTAAAGTTGTTTTGTAAAAAATTCCGTCCGCATAGTTTCCCATTCAATCATTGATGCGTAAACTTTAAAACTTTCGGGTCTTTCTTTTTTTAATAAAAGTAAAAACGCATCCATATTTTCTTTCGTTTTAAAACGAAGAATCAAAGTCCAATCATTTTCATCACTCTTATAGAGTTCACGCCCGATATATCCTTCTATGTCTTTAATACTTCCGTTTCTAAGTTCTTTTTCGGCTTCTAAAAATTGAGCATCTGTGAAGCCCTCTTTCAATTTGTATTTAACTATTTCTATATAATCCATATTGTTTATTTGTTTTTTCAATTAATTGCTTGATCTAGAGAAGAGAAAATCGTTGAAAGCAATATCAAATGATTAACTCTGATCTTTGTATTTTGAAGCATCTCGCTTTTGAATAACCCCAATCAAGGTTTTGATGATAAAAAGTTCTGCAACTAAAAACAGGATGGGCATTAAAATCATTACCGAAATATTGCCTGTAGTCACCATTGTTATAATGGTTTGAATTTCAATCAAAGCCCTTATGATCGTTACGATTGCAATACTTTCGGGAACTCCTTTTGCTGCTACAATGGCAAGCCCTAAACCAATTGCAAGGTTTCTTGCTGCAAATTCATAACTGGCATTTTTCAAAATGGCGTTTGTAAGGTCAAGCCCTGAACCGTTTTTAAAAAGCAAAGACATGTCCAAATAACCCATTACCCCAAATAAGATGTTGAGTATTGCTAAAACGCCAACAACAATTCTCAACCATTTTGGTACGAAATCAACGTGATTGCTCATAGGTTTACGATTTCAATTGTTTCATAGCCGTACCCCAATCTTCTAAATGATGTACAGAAGTTAATTTCCCATCAATTACAGTGTGAAAATCAATTGACATAATTTTGAAAGATTTTGTGCCGTCAGTTGGTGTTCCCATAAAATCGCCTTTGGGTGTTCCGCTCACCAAACTGCGAACTACATATTTATTTCCATCGTTGACAGTGTCTTGTGGTTCCCATTTCAGGTCTGGAATCAGTTTCCAAAAAAATTCAACTTGTCCAATTAAAGCAGGTTTCCCTTTGCTATCTACCGAACCACTTGAAAGAAAATCATCGGCTAATACTTCTGTCAATACGGCTGTTGGCGTAGTTTCTGTGTTTACCGTTAATGCCTTTTTGTAAAAAGCAGTTAACGCTTCTCTGTTTTTGTCCATTTCGTAAAAATTTTGAATGATTAATAATGTTGCAAAGATGAAGCCGTTTCATTTTTTGCACAATGGACAAATCAGCCTTTGTATGGCACTTTTGGGAATGCTACTTTTTGAGGTAAGTTTCTCTGAATGCAACGGGCGTAGTTGCGGCATTTTTTTTGAAGTAGCGAACAAAATAAGCAGGGTCTTCAAACCCTAAATCTTGACCAATTTCTTTGATAGATAAATGAGTGTGTGCCAAAAGTCTTTTGGCTTCCAATAAAATTCTATCGTTGATTATTTCCTTGGGTGATTTGCCTAAAACCTTTGCAGTGGCTTGACCTAATCGCTTTTCTGAAATGCAAATGATTTTAGCATAGTCATTTACGCTCTTTAATTTGGTATAATTGAGTTCCAATAAATCTCGGAATAACAAAGTATAATCAAGGTCAGCGCCTTTTTTCAGTTCTGTGAAGCCTTGTTTGCGTTTTTCCCTTTCGGCAAGAAGTAAAAAATTATGAAGTAAGTTTTTCAGTAAAATAGATTTTGAGTTGTCGGCTGGCACACTCAATTCTTCTGTTATGTTTTCGCAAATATTGATGTATTTTTCAAAATCAGTTGTATTAAGCTTAATTGTTGGCTTTTCTGCAAGGTCATTAAACAAAATGCTGCTTCTCAAAAACTTCGTGTCGCTTTCTGTTGTGCAAAAAAAATCATCGGTAAAGATTAATACTCGTCCTTCATATTTTAATAGTTGGTCAAACTGATGTACACGGTCTTGATTTATAAACAATAAAGAGTATGGCTCTATTCTTATCGGTTCAAAATCTACAAAATGAGTTGGCTGGCAGTTTTCAAACAGGAAGATGTGATAAAAATTTGTGCGGTGGGGTGTTATTAAATGGTTTCTATTTACCGTTGTCAACGTATTTAACGGAATAACTTCAATTTGAAGGTCAGCGTTTCTTTTAAACTTGAGTTTCTTTATCTCGTCAGCCATTGTTCAATCAAAAGAACAAAGATAGTTTTTGTTGGTCGGTTCATCATGCCAGGCATAGTACATTCTTTGATTCGGGATATGATTTGTTTTCATGGTGCAATTTTTATTCTATCTACTTGACTCTCATTTTATTTCCCTTGGGATCGTGCGTAAGTTCAACAAGTCCGAGTTTTTCCATTAAAGGCGGAACATACATTCCGAACCGCCCACGAAGCCCTTTCTTTAATCCATACCATCCACCAACTGGGTTGCTTCCTGCCCGACCCCATGCTTCAACAGTGCCTTCTTTTGCAGGTTTTTGTTCGTCAGCACTGCCAAGTTCCATCCAGTCACCATATTTTATAAGCATCGAGTGCAGGTCTGCCAGACAGCGGTAATCGTAGTACAAAATGGTTTTACCGACTGTGCAAACCAATATTTCTTTGCCATCCTTGACATCCTTGTGCATCGTGAAATCGGAAGACAGTGGTGGTGTCTTAAGCATCCATGGATTTTCCTTTGTTCCTTGTTCTATTGCCATTGTTGAAAATTATTTCGTTTACAATACTATTCTGATTGATTCCCAAAATCAAACCGTCAAAATAAAATTCTGGTATGAGTAATCTTGAAATCGTGGTTATAAAGTTACTATTTCTATTTACTCCCGATATCAATCCTCATCGAATAGTGATTTTCTTTCATTCAAATGTTGCGGAAACGGCATGAACTGCATTCAAACTTGCACCCAATTCACTTGCTTAAGGCGGTTCTGTATTAATATTTTATTTGGCAAAGGAGTTGAAGTCCAAACCGTATCAAAACATTTTAAAATATCTTTGCTGAAAAATATTTAACAATGATGATAACAGGAATAGCCTTGTCGAATAAATAAGCACGTTATGATAGAAAGGAAAACAGCACGTTTAGAAGCATTCAGCGATGGGATATTCAGTGTTGCAATTACACTGCTTGCAATAGAAATTGGTATTTCAGAATATAATGGAGCAACCAACCTGAATCTTTGGCACAGGATTTTAGAGAAATGGCCTGAATATTTTACCTATTTCAATTCATTTGCCACCGTCTTATTGATCTGGATAGGTCATCATAAAATAATAAATCAAATTCGTGCAGCCAGTCAATGGGTCCTTCTGTTAAACGGGATGGTATTGCTTTTTGTGGTTCTGTTTCCGTTTCCTACTAAAACTGTCGGTGCCTTTATAGGAACCAATGCGGTAAATACCGCAGTTGCTTTTTATGCAGGGTATACGGGTTTGATCGTGTTAAGTATGCTGCTGCTTAATGTTGGAATTGTCAGTAATACAAAATTGCTGGTATCGGCAGAAAGAAGTTTACCTTGGTTCAGAAAAATGATAAAAGGCCAATTGATTGGCGTAACGGTTTATGCAATTGCAACACTAATTTCATTCTATTCGCCAACAGTCGCTTTGTTAATGACATTTGCCATGTGGGTTTTTTGGGCAATTGTGACATTTGATACTGATGAGGACCTGTTATAAAAAGGAAAAACAGAAACAGACAGCAACTAACTATTATGTTAATACGATAGTTAATTTAAATGGCTCTAACCAATCATCAATAAAATCAACTATTTTGACGATATCCCTGACTAACACCAAGTTAGGTATCCAAGAAGCCTCTGCTACTCAGAAAGTCAGCTAATTAGCTGGCTTTTTTTATGTTCGGCAATTAATGTAGTAATTCTCCAAAAACACATCCAGGATGGCGTTGAAATTTGACTTCTTGGGGAACGACACCGGGGACTTGCCGTACAAAGTTTCGAGGGACTTTACAAGGTAGGGTTCACATTTAACCCGCAAGGTGATTTCGGAGGCCATAAAGTTTAGTGCGTTTGAGGTTGGTTTTGCTCCCGGTCATTGGTCAAACTCCAATGAGATAGGGAATTCCCGACAAAATTCCAACATCAATCCGTCAATTTCAATAGCAAAAAAAGATTGTTAC
>CAIYES010000051.1 GCA_903925275.1 uncultured Bacteroidales bacterium | reverse complement strand
TGTGAAATGGTAAATTGTGAAATGGTAAATTGTGAAATGGTAAATTGTGAAATGGTAACTAGTGAAATTGTGAAATGTGAAATGGTAAATAGTGAAATGTGAAATGATGAAAAATTTATTCCGATGAAAAACAATTCCTTCATTTTGATTCTTCTTATGATGCAAGCGTTTCTGCTGATGGGATTTCTGCCCACATCAGGACCGGAGGAAACGGCAGTGCTGGTCACATCTGCAATTCAGGCCGGCAATGCCACGGAAGTTTCAAAGTATTTCAACTCCATGGTTGACCTCACCCTTCCCGGTTATGACGACACATACAGCAAAACCCAGGCTGGTCAGATTATGAAGGATTTTTTTTCTCAAAACCCGGTAAAGGTCTTTAAAATCACACGGCAGGGTTCTTCACCCGATGGCTCGCAATATTCCATTGGCAGCCTCGACACAGGAAAGAAAGTTTTCCGGGTATATTTCCTCATCAAATCTATGAATGGCCAAAATTTTGTTCATCAATTGCAAGTGCAGGAGAATTAGTTCATCCTCAGGCACCTTCCCTCTGTGACACTACGACTTTATGCTTTAATAAATGACAATTGACGAAATAATTTCCATTGCTCTTCAGGAAGATATTGGAGATGGTGATCATACAACCCTGGCAACGATACCTGCAAATTTAACCGGCAAAGCGAAGTTGCTCGTCAAGGAAGATGGTATTCTTTGCGGGGCGGGTCTTGCTGAACGAATTTTTCACAAAGTAGATCCATCAATACAAATAAATAGTTTCATCCGTGATGGCGGTTCCATTCAACTGGGCGACATCGTTTTCGAGGTCATTGGCAGGAAAGCATCCATTTTATCATCAGAAAGGCTCGTTCTGAATTTCATGCAGCGATTAAGCGGGATTGCAACAGCGACGAATCTTGCCGTAAAACAGGTCGCAGGGCTGAAAACGAAAATCCTGGATACCCGGAAAACGACCCCCCTGCTGCGTGAATTGGAAAAATATGCCGTTCGTACCGGTGGTGGAGAAAATCATCGTATCGGTCTGTTCGACATGGTGTTGATCAAAGACAACCATATAGATTATGCCGGCGGAATTGTAGAGGCCATCGATGCAGTGCAACGGTATTTCAGTGATACCGGTAAAAACCTGAAGGTTGAAATTGAGGTTCGCAATGATGATGAATTGCAGCAAGTGCTCAACCATGGGCTTGTAAATCGCATTATGCTCGACAACTTTTCAGTGGAAAACCTTAAACGAGCTGTTCAAAGTATTGATGGCCGTTATGAAACGGAAGCCAGCGGCGGAATCACGCTGGAAAACGTTCGTATTTATGCTGAAACAGGAGTGGATTTCATTTCCATGGGTGCACTTACCCACCATATCAGAAGCCTTGACATGAGTTTAAAAGCTGAGCTGTAACCGTTCTACTGCCTAAATAAACGCAGGAAGGCAGAAATGCAGGAATAATATTATTGTACGCCTTCACCAATTTGCCGGTAATCTTTTTCTCCTTACTCCTTGACTTTCTATTATGGCTTTTTCGGAAAAAATTACAAACTGGATTTTATCTTTTCCTCCAATAGCTTGGCTAATAAGTGTTTCCAAACGGATTGTCCTGCCTGGGTTCAACGGACTACCCATTTATAATGTAGCGGTCTTTTTCATCCGGGGGTTGACAGAAGGGTACATCACCACCCGTGCGGCTGCTATTTCCTATTCTTTGTTTCTGGCCATTTTCCCGTTCCTGATATTTCTGTTCAACATAATACCATTTATCCCCATTGATAATTTCCAACAATCACTGATGGGAATTATTAAAGATTTTATGCCAGGAATGGCCTTTGGATCAGTTGAGGAAACCATCATTGATATTGTAACCAGACCACGAAGCAGCCTGTTGATCCTCAACCTTATCCTGACCCTTTATTTCTCGACCAATGGTGCTAACAGTCTCATACAGGCATTCAATAATACCTACCACGACCTCGAATCCCGGACCAGTGTCCGACAGTATATGATTTCCATTGTAATCGTTCTCATCAACAGCCTCTTGCTGATCATCGCCATCGGGTTGATCACCTTTGGCCCATCATTGATTTCCTGGTTCCTTCCCGATGCAATCCAGGATAACCCCGTAGTGATTTTTCTGCTTGGGTTGCTACGCTGGTTTATCATCCTTGGCTTAATGCTCATGGCAATATCTTTTCTTTACTACCTTGCACCTGTCAGGCAGAAGACTTTCCACTTTTTTTCTGCCGGAGCGATGCTGGCTACCTTGCTGATCGTGATCACAACCCTCGGATTTAATTTCTATGTCGATAATTTCTCAAGCTATAACGCCTTGTATGGCTCCCTTGGCACACTGATGATCGTGCTGGTTTGGATATACATCCATTCAATCAGTCTGCTTGTTGGCTTTGAACTGAATGCCTCCATACACACTGCCAGAAAACACTGACAAAGCGTGCTTTACGATTTACTTCCTGGATATATAAGTCTTCACCAGCGAAGCCAGTTCCTTCCTGTATACCAAATATACCAGGAAGGCGATTGTGAGAAGCTGGAATATCTGAAAATAAAATCTGGAACCCTGGGTTATAAAGAATTCAGATCCGGCAAGCATCGCCATTAACGTTACTGGCAAGATATATATCTTCCAGATATTCACCTTGAAATGAAAAACCTTCCTGCTCTCCAGGTACATAAAGAACGCCTGGAATTGTTTAGTCAGGAAGTTGGCGTAAACTGCCCCGATCAATCCAAAGAAATAAATCAATCCGGTACTGGCAACTATTTGTAAAACGGCACTCATTAAAAAAACCTTCGGTAAGCTTTTTGTTTTCTTAAAAAACAGGAGCGGCGCCAGATACATAAAAAACCAAACCCGCGAAGCATATCCGGCAGTAAGAATCACAAGAAACTGAAATGACTGGTAATAGATAACTTTCTTGATGATAACCGGGATAATTATCGGCGCCAGCATTACAAAAGCAGGGATCAGCAGCAGAATAAGTGCAGTTAGTCCATTATAATACCGGTTTACCTCTACTGTTCCATAATTCAGTTTTTTCTCTTTCCATATCGAGAAAACTTTTGGATTGATGGTATTTATCAACCCTGTGATGATCAATTCTATAAACAAGACAAGTTTGACAGCAAAATCAAAAATTCCAACCGATACCGGATCCCCGTTCAGCCGTAAAATGATAAATCTGTCAATATAACTTACAACCCAGGTTAGCAGTGCGTAGATCAGCAAAGGAAAAGAAACTGTAAAGATTGGTTTTATCAGAGATTTATTCCAGTTAAAACCATACTCCCTCGAAAGTAAAAAAACCGAGAATCCGGAAGATACAACAGCGGGAACTAATCTTCCAAGTACAGGTCCCAAAAGGTTATAGGGAAACAAATACAAAAGGCCAAGAGAGGCTCCGATTGTAATGATGAAATTTACGATATTCAACCAAAAAAACCTTGCTGGTCTTTGCTGATAAATTAACAAGGAGGAATATGTTTTAAAAACTCCGTTGAGTACACCCGAGAAAATTGTGATTACCCCAAATGGCAATAAGTCCAGGATCTTCGTACTTCCGAATATCACATTAAACAGGTGGAAACCTCCAAATAAAAAGAATATAGCTGTAAAACTTCCTGTGATTGTAATCCCGAGCAAGATTGTTCCAATGAACTGGCCAAGCTTGCGCTTATCGTCCTTGTAATCAAAATACATAATAGATGCCGACATGTCTAATCCAAAAGAACCTAAAATCTGGATAAGGTACATCAAACTGATGAACAATACATTAACACCAAATTGGGCAGGTGTCAGCAGGTGTGTAAACCAGGGAAGCAAGAGAAACCCGGAAGCAAAGGGCAAAGCTCCGACAATGGTGTATACGGCAGAGGACTGGATAAATTTCTTAGAAATCATTTAGTTTGGATGAAAGCCCGTTCCAAATTGGCATTACACTTTAAATAAAAAATATACCCCATCTGGATTTGATTTCATTATAATAATTAGAAAATTTCGACAATTTGGTTGTTTTTGTTAATTTTTTATACGGTTTTAATACAATAGCCTGATAATCTCCTTCTTTGATTGATAAAGAATAAGTCATCAAACTGTGCAGATAAAACCCGTTTTTATAAAAATTATCAAGCAATATATTTGTATACAAAGGCTGGTCTATTATCTGTAAAAGTTCTGGTGTATATTCACG
>CAIYES010000050.1 GCA_903925275.1 uncultured Bacteroidales bacterium | reverse complement strand
ATGTAGGAAAAGCTGTTTTCTGGTATGAATTAAACTTTATCCGGCTATATCGCGCTAATGGCAATATGATGTTTGATTACAGCACGAATCATAGCCAGATCACACTGAATATGCGGAAAGATTTGCTGAATTAGTGAAATTATTGATTTTTTTTTCAATCCAAGCCCTGCAATTATTTTTATACGTTCATTACAAAATCATTTTTCCCATATTTATTCCTAATCTTGTGGTTTGCAATCCCTCTTTTTTTATTTTTGTATATAAGTTCAATTTTTTATCATATCCGGCACCTGATCATTAAAAACCAGCGTATGAAAAAGCTAAATTTTACTCTATTTTTAGTTCTGCTGATCGGTTCAGTGGCCTTTGCACAACAGACGTCGTTCACTAATGCAAACCAGAGCAAGCCGACAAAAATCAAACTTACTTATACCTATAATCAGGGAATTCCTCCGAATTTATATTCCGATTTGCGTTTTCAGGACGATAACAACAACAATGTTCTTGAAGCCAAAGAGGAGTGCCGTTTTACCATCGCCATAACCAATAAGGGAATAGGTCCTGCTCAAGAAGTAACCGTATCAATTTCTGACAGCTGCAAAGATCCTGCAATCATTTTTCTTGACAACAACAAAATCATACCAATCATTTATCCTGGAAAGACCGAAACAGTGATTCTGAGAATCTATGCGGGCATGGATATCCGGTCAGCCGATAACAAGTTTACCATCAAAATGGTCGAGCGGGATGGATTCGATTGCGATCCTGTTGCAAGACGCCTGAAAACACTGCAATTTCAGGAACCGAAACTGGTGGTTGCCGGATTGGAAATCATTGATGCCTGTAAGGAATGTAACACGATCAAAGATGATAGAAAATTTCAGGCCGGCGAGATGGTTATGGTTAAGATTACTGTTCAGAATCAGGGGCAGAATGTTTCGGAAGGAACAAATTTTTTAGTGAATTCAAAAGACCCTAAAATTAAAATCCACAGTGCTGACACCGGCAACCTGGGTAATCTGGAGATTGGAGAAAGCAGGGAAATCTGGATTAAGATGAGCGCTAACAAACAAGTTGATACAAAGTCGAACCTTCCTGTGCTTCTCACGATGAAAAATAAAGTAGGACGTGGTGAAGTCAATAACCTTCAATTGCCCTTGGCGCTCGATCAAACCCCGCAAAAACCAGAAATACAGAAAATCACCCCTATTATTGATTCAATAGCAGACCAACCACCTATATGGATTTTCAATCCAGGAAGGACAACCACCAATACTGGCGATGTTGATGATATTACCCAGATAACACCTTCGGCTACAAGAAGAAATAATGCCGTTGCGATCATTATTGGCGTGGAGAGTTACCAATATGAATTTAAAGCCTATTATGCTGAAAATGACGCAAATATCATAGAGGAGTATTGCAAAACCGTTCTAGGAATACCTTCAAATAACGTAAAGAAGTTCACTTCCGGTGATGTAATAGGGAGTTTTTACTATAACCTCTTTAATCCAAAATACGGAAAACTTAAAAGCCTGATAGAAAAAGGTAAAACTGAATTGTTTGTCTTTTATTCAGGGCATGGAGTTCCATCACCTGATGACACTAAAGTATATTTTCCTCCGGCCGATGGTAATTTTGCCGGAATTGAGGATTCAGGTTTTGAGTTGGGAAAGTTCTTTGACTACCTGGCCGATCTGGGGGCAAAAAATACCCTGGTTTTTCTCGATGCCTGTTTTAGCGGGGTTAGCCGTGCCAGTGAAAACCATAAACCGGATAACCTGGGGCGAGGGAAGGGCGGTGTTATCATTGCGCCCAGCTATGGACAGCCCTGGGAAAAAAATCCCGGATTGACCCTATTTACGTCGTCGTCTACTAGTCAACGCTCTTTTTCCTACGATAAAAGCAAAACAGGACTTTTTACCTATTATGTTTGTCTCGGATTGAAAGGCAAGGCTGATATTGATGGCAACAATGAGATTACCATAGACGAACTGAGCAAATATGTCTCGGAGCAGGTTAAGGGGTCAAGCAAAAATCTGAATGGGATGCAGGAACCTGAAATACATGGCAATCAGGACTTTATTTTGGTAAAATATTAAAACAAACCGGTCATATGAAAAATTGTATTGTCACTGGAATATTGTTCCTGAGTCTGTTTTCTTCTTATAGTTTTAGCCAGGGCGGTCCTGGAAAAAAGAATGTAATCAACAACGTTAATGCCGTTGAAAATAATAATCTGGTATATGTTCATTATCAATTAAACAGCCATTTTTACCAGAAATCATTAATCAGCCTTTATATAAGTTTTGACCAGGGGAGAACCTTTGACGGCCCCTTGCAAAAAGTAAGCGGAGATGTTGGAGCAGTATCATCGCGTGGAAAAAAAACAATAATCTGGGATGCGATTGCTGAAAAACCTTTTATCGAGGATTCCCCGGTATTTGAAGTCAGGAATGAAGTAACGGAAAACAAGCCGAAAAATCAATGGTTTGTTCAGTATACCGGAAATGCCATGACTTATTTGGGCGTACGCGGCGGGATGATCGGACTCGTCGGATTTTATGGCGAGATCCGCGGGAATATGAGGTCATTTACAAAAGCGGAATATTCAGTTAAGGATGACGAGGTGGATTATACTTCACCCGGATATTATGAATTTACCGGCGAGAAAGGTTATTCAGCCTTATCGGTGCTCGGCGGTATTATTTTTCAGCCTGCCAATAGTTTTTATCTCTATCTGGGAGTTGGTTATGGCAAAGAAAATTATCTGATGAAATTCAACACTTACAGCTATGATGGCGACATCCAAACGGGAAGCGCTTACGCAAAGTATGAAGGATATTGCAATTCGGGATTTGAAACAGATGCAGGAATCATGCTGAAGATCAACAGAATTCTTTTAAGCGCCGGAGGGACCGCCCTATCTTTCAAATCATTTAACTGGACGGCCGGAGTTGGGATAACCTTTTAATTGGTATTAAATGTCAACAAGGTTATCAGAAAGTTGATACATTGAAAACATTGCCGGGACATATCATGCGGTCTGCAATGATGGAGGGAAAGAATAAAGAAAAGGTCGAGCTATTGCTAACCCAAAAAAATCAGAATCCATGAAAATAAAATTATCATTATTAATAATAGTTGCATTAATTGCTTTTTGTAACTCCTGCAAAAAAGAACCCGAAACACCCAAAACAGGGAACAAAATCGTGATTGGCATTACTACAACCGATTCGACATCAAATTATAAAATCGCAGTCTCAACCCAGGTAACCTCTTTATCAGGAAACGCTATCCAGCAGCACGGGTATTGCTGGGGAACCGCTGCAAACCCCGATATCACCGGAAATCATTCTTCCCTTGGATCATTGTCAAATGCAGGTAAGTTCTCTGAACAAATTACCGCATTAAATCCAGGTACAAAATATTACATCCGACCATACCTGACGTACTCGTATGGCATATTGTACGGACAGCAATTGTCAGACACCACGAAGAAAACTTCGAAGCCCATAGTAATACTTGAAAGTATTTCAGATATAACCTCCTCAACTGCCATAGCGAGTGCAACCGTTAGTGCCGATGGTGGGGTTCCTGTTACGCTACGGGGTGTTTGCTGGAATTTTACCGGCAATCCAACCTTGACTAATTGTATTAAAAAAACCGAGCAGGGTTCGGGAACAGGCGCCTTTTCAGCTTCAATGACGAATTTATTGGCCGACACAACCTATTACGTATGCGCTTACGCCACAAATGCTGAGGGAACTTCATACAGCACTCCGCCAGAACATTTTAAAACTCCGCTCAATGTAACCTTTAACATAGATATGACGGCCGTGAATCTGTTCGATCCATCACATAATGATATTTATATTGCCGGAGACCTTGCAAGTGGCTGGACTGAACCGGGAACAGATTTAAGATATAAAATGTCCCCTACAACCGGAAATGCATTGATTTACACAATCACCCTACAATTAAGCAGAGGAAGTTATTCATATAAATTTTTTCGTGTGGTTGATGCTGTTGCAAGCTGGGATTACGGTGAATGGGCAGGACATCCTGACCGTACAATCAGTGTTACTGCCCCAATGACCATTGAAGTTCCCTGGGCATCCTGTCCCGATATAATTCTCGTACCATATGGAGGACAGGAGTACCATACCGTACAGATAAATAATCAATGTTGGTTTAAGGAAAACCTTAACATAGGCAATCGCATTAACGGCAGCCTGTCGCAGAAAAATAACGGAATTATCGAGAAGTACTGCTATACAGATAATGAGAGTGCCTGCAATACATATGGCGGATTATATCAATGGGGTGAGATGATGCAGTATGTTACCACGACTGGCTCGAAAGGAATTTGCCCCGACGGCTGGCATCTGCCGTCTTTTGCCGAGTGGGACACGTTGTCAACTCACCTTAGTGGCGTAAGTGTGGCAGGAGGAAAGTTGAAGGAAGCTGGAACGCTTCATTGGCTTTCACCAAATACAGGCGCAACCAATATCAGCGGATTCACAGCACTGCCAGGGGGCAACCGCCACATCAGTGGCACCTTTTATTTTCTCACTACTTTCGGTTACTTCTGGTCAGCATCAGAGACCTCATCAGCAGCCTCCTCAGGCAGAATGTTTAGTTATCAATCTGTCTCCGTTGATAGTTTCGATTATGATAAGACTTACGGTTTCTCTGTCAGGTGCATCCATAATTGAGGTGCTTATTAAAAATATTCACGGTTATGAGAATCCATAATTTTTTTATTCTATCCGGATTGCTGATATTCGCTTGCTCCTGTATCAAAGAACCTGAAATCCCAAAGACAGGCAACAAGATCGTGTTTGGGAATACCACGGCCGATTCTACTTCCTACAACAGCATCTGGGTTTCCTCCGAAATTACCAGCTCAGGGGCAGGTAACATCCTGCAGCATGGCCATTGCTGGAGTACAGATGTCAACCCAGATACGAAAGGAAATCATTCAGTGTTGGGCAATTTGGCCGGCCCGGGCAAATTCACCGATCAAATTTCAAATCTGAATCCGGCTGTAACCTACTACATCCGGGCTTATGTAACTTATGCCGGTGGAACGCTGTATGGGCAACAAGTCCAGTGCGCGACAAAATCTACCGGAAAACCTTCCATATCCAAAGCAACCATTGTTAATCTCAGATACAACGGCATGGAGATCAGCGCCACAGTTACGTCCGACGGAGGGGCAACGGTCACAAAACGTGGCGTTTGCTGGAATACCGGTGGCAGCCCCAGCTTGTCAAATTGCCTAGGATCCACCGACAACGGTCAGGGAACCGGAACCTTTAATGCAACAATTTCAAATTTGTCGGACAACACACCCTATTTCGTTGCTTCCTACGCGATTAATTCTGTAGGCACATCTTATGGGGATACGGCAAGGTTTTCAACACTTCAATTGTCTTTTCCTCAGGTTACTATTACTACCGTTCAAAATTTTGGGTATACTTCTACAACTGTCAGTGCTGAAGTTACTTCAGAAGGTAACGACACTGTTTCTGTCAGGGGCTTTTGCTGGAATAAAACAGGAAATCCTACCCTGGAAAACAGTATCGATACAACAGTCAATGGTAGCGGCCTCGGGATATTTTCAGGTTATCTCCATGGTCTTAAAAGCGGAACGGATTATTTTATTGCAGCTTATGCGATAAATCACAAAGGTATAGCCAATGGAGCTTCAACGAAAGTCGCAACCAAGACCTGCAATAACTTTTATATTAATCATATTGCAGGGAATGTGGCGCCTGTCAATAAGTCCGTGACTTATAGCACTGTTGTGTCAAGTCTTTCGGGAGAAGAAAAATGTTGGTTAACCCAAAATTTGGGAGCCAACCACATGGCTACCGCTGTTGACGATGCCACTGAATCTTCGGCAGGCTGGTACTGGCAGTATAACCGTAAAAAGGGGTATAAGCATGATGGTACCACCCTCATCCCGGCATGGACGATTCCCAGTATAGACGAAAATTCCGACTGGTTATCCACAAATGACCCCTGTTCCATTTTACTTGGCAGCCCCTGGCGCATTCCCACATATACCGAGTGGTCCAATGTGGACAACACCGGTGGATGGGCTAACTGGCTCGATCCCTGGAATTCGGAGTTGAAGCTGCATGCTGCCGGGTGTCTAAATGACAACGATGGTTTACTGAGTGGTCGCGGCTCAGCCGGTTACTACTGGAGCAGTACGCAATACAGCTCGACGAACGGATTTTCCTTGCTCTTATATAGTTTCGACAGCGAAATGTTTGGCGCACCCAAAGCATATGGCCAGAATGTCCGCTGCCTTCGAGACAATTAATTTATTTGATTTATTCAATAACCTCTACCCCATTTATTAACGTATAAAAACCGCTAAAATGAAACCGGTAATCGCTGACAAAGATTTGATCGCATTTTGCGGGCTCTATTGCGGAGCATGTAAAAAATACCTGGCAGGATCATGTCCGGGATGTCATGAAAACCAAAAAGCAGGCTGGTGCAAAATCCGGTCGTGCAACATCGAACACGGCTATGCCAGTTGCGCCGATTGCAAGGAGTTCATCAATCCGAAGGATTGCAAAAAGTTTAACAACTTCATCTCCAAAATCTTTGCCCTGATTTTCAAATCAGACCGTGCCGCCTGCATCGCCATGATCAGGGAAACAGGCTATGAGGGGTTTGCCGGTTACATGGCGGAAAATAAACTTCAATCAGTCAAAAAAACCTGATTCATACTATAATCCATTGGAAAACCTGATCCGGGGGACTGTTGAATTCCGTAAGACTGATTTCGAACAGCACAAAGCGCTCTTCATGCAGATCAGCGAAGCACAGTTTCCACATACCCTGTTCATCGGATGTTCCGATTCGAGGGTAGTGCCGAACTTTATCACCAAAACACTGCCAGGCGAGATTTTTGTCATCAGGAATGTGGCCAACATCGTGCCTGTTTACCAGGCTGCAGGTGACTTTCTGGGGATAACCTCCGCCATTGAATACGCCGTTCAGGGGCTGAATGTCGATAATATTGTCGTATGCGGCCATTCCAATTGCGGAGGCTGTGCGGCATTGTTCAAATCTGCAGAAGAACTCAGTCACCTACCCCATACAAAAAAATGGCTGGAACTATCAAAAACAGTGAAAGAGAAAGTACTCAACATCCTGCCCGGAGATAGTGACTCTGAGGCGAGGGAGTGGTTAACAGAACAGATGAATGTGGTTGAGCAACTCCGCCACCTCCTGACGTATCCTTACATCGAAACCCGTTACCGCGAAGGCACCTTGAAACTTATCGGATGGCATTACATCATTGAAACCGGAGAAATCTTCGGATATAATGAGGAGAAAGGGTTTTTCGAACTTGTAAACTGAGACATTCTTCGATTCACCTCATCCCAAAACCCATCTACGGAAGGAGAAGAGAGATTATTCCTTCTCTTGTGCGAGAAGCCAGGATGAGGCCATTTTAGTTTTTTACCAGACTTAATCTATAAAACCAAAAAAATGATTCCAAATCAGTGGTATGTAATCCTGTCTTCAAAGGAAATCAGGAAAAACAACGTTACAGGAGTAAGGCGAATGGGCGAAAACCTGGTGGTATGGCGCGACAGCCAGGGCCGGATCGGGGTGGCGCTTGACAAATGTCCGCATCGTGGAATTGCACTGAGTAAAGGCCGGGTATTCAACGACCACCTGCAATGCCCTTTTCATGGGTTTGAATATGATCCCACGGGCCGCTGCAAACTGATTCCCGCAAACGGGAAAGCGTCGTCTGTCCCGGAGCATATCCGTGCAACCTGTTATCCTGTCGTGGAGCAAAACGGATTTATCTACATCTGGTATACCCCCGAACCTGATAAAAACAATTCTTGCAACATCTCCGACCTCCCTCCTGTTCCCTGGTTCACCGACCTTGGTGAAGAGCTGGTTTGGAATGCCTTTACAGATCAGTGGAAATCACACTATTCAAGAGCCATTGAAAACCAACTCGATGTGGTTCATGTGCCATTCATTCATCATACAACAATCGGAAGAGGGATCGGCCCGGTTGTGAACGGTCCCTATACAGAAACTAACGGGAACAGCATTTCATTCTGGCCATCCAATGAACAGGACACCGGTCAGCAACCCATCCCGTCAGCTAAAATGGTGAAGCCGGAAAAAAAATCAACTTACCTCACGTTCATCTTTCCGAATTTATGGCAAAACCACATCATGGATTCGATGCGGATCGTGGTTGCATTTGTACCAGTGGATGAGAACAATACGATCTTCTATCTCAGGACATACCAGAAAATGGTAAAGATCCCTGTGTTTAAGGATATCTATTTCGCCATGACCACCCTCTTTAACCGTATTGTACTTCACCAGGACCGTAGGGTCGTAGAGACCCATCAGCCTCAGGCTACCCAATTAAAGATGGATGAGAACCTGATTTCCGGCGACTACCCTATCATCCTGTATCGGAAAAAACGGGAGGAACTTAAGTTGGGAAAATAATGCAAGCAATGCAAGCAATGCAAACAATGCAAACAATGCAAATAATGCAAATAATGCAAATAATGCAAATAATGCAGGAATTTTCAACTTGTCACTTGTCACTCGTAATTTGTCACTTGTCACTTGTAATTTGTCACTCGTAATTTGTCACTCGTAATTTGTCACTCGTAATTTGTCACTCGTCATTTTTGTCACTCGTCATTTTTATCACTCGTCAATGGCATTTATCCACCTTCATATACGGATAGGTAAACTCCGTCGAGGGGATGAGTGTTTCCTTGATGGTACGCGGGTTGGTCCACCGCAAAAGGTTCAGATGACTTCCCGATTTATCATTGGTTCCTGAGCCGCGGGCGCCGCCAAAGGGTTGTTGTCCGACTACCGCACCCGACGGTTTATCGTTGAAGTAGAAGTTTCCGGCAGCATATCGCAGGATGCGGCATGCCTTGTTGATGGCCTCACGGTCCTTTGAAAACACGGAACCGGTCAGCCCGTATGGTGAAGTCTGGTCACAAATATGCAGTGTCTCTTCGAAATCTTTATCCTTGTAAACGTAAATCGTCATCACCGGACCGAAAATCTCCTCTTCCATGGTTTTGAAATGGGGGTTCGTCGTCATGATGATGGTTGGCTGAACGAAATATCCCTTCGATTTATCGCCTGTTCCGCCAAAGATCACCTCAGCTTCCGTCGATTTCTGTGCATAACCGATGTAGCCCATGATGTTGTCGAACGAGGCTTCGTCGATCACGGCATTCATGAAATGGCTGAATTCGCGGACATCGCCAACAGTAATTTGTCCGATCATATCCCCGATCCGGGATTTGACTTCCGGCCACATCGATTCGGGAATGTAAGCCCGGGAAGCTGCCGAGCATTTTTGTCCCTGGTATTCAAAGGCGCCGCGTACAATGGCCACCGACACCTCCTGCGGATCGGAGGAGGGATGTACCATGATGAAATCCTTGCCGCCGGTTTCGCCAACGATGCGGGGATAGGAACGATAGTTGGCCATATTCAGCGCGGCCGTCTGCCAAAGGCTGTTAAACGTATTGTTTGATCCCGTGAAGTGAATCCCGGTCATTTCGCGGTGGCCAAGAACCGTCTTACCGATCAGGCTACCCTGCCCGGGGATAAAATTTATAACACCGTCGGGCAATCCAGCCTCCTGAAAAACTTTCATCAGGAAATAGTTTGAAAGAAGCGATGTGGTAGCAGGCTTCCACACGGAGGTGTTCCCCATCAAAGCCGGAGCCATGTTCAGGTTCGAGGCAATGGCCGTAAAGTTGAACGGCGTTACCGTGAACACAAAACCTTCCAGCGGCCGGTATTCAATGCGGTTGATGGTTCCGGGCTGCGAATGAGGTTGTTCTTTATAAATCTCTGTAATGAAATGGGCATTGAAATTGAGGAAGTCGATGGTCTCACAGGCCGCATCAATCTCGGCCTGATAGGCGCTTTTCCCTTGTCCGAGCATGGTTGCTGCATTAATCAGGAACCGGTACTTCTTTGCAATCAATTCGGCTGCTTTCAGGGTAATTGAAACCCGGTCGACCCAGGGAAAAGATTCCCACTCTTTATGTGCCTTAAGGGCAGCATCAATCGCCATCCTGATCTCGGGTTCTCCGGCCATGTGATAATTGGCCAGTACATGCTGATGATCATGCGGCATGACAACTTTCCCGGTTTTCCCGGTGCGGATCTCTTTCCCGCCAATGATCAGCGGAATATCCTGCACCTCTGAACTCAACCGGTCCAACTCTGCATTCAACG
This sequence comes from uncultured Bacteroidales bacterium, assembly GCA_903925275.1. Classification (GTDB taxonomy): domain Bacteria; phylum Bacteroidota; class Bacteroidia; order Bacteroidales; family FEN-979; genus CAIVAT01. The sequence continues at coordinate 48,655 of CAIYES010000050.1, read as the reverse complement.
CTTTCCGTTCTTTGCATCCGGGTGCATAACTCAGGGTATGCTCATTCTGCGGACGCTCCAGGTTAAATATGGCATTATTCATAAAATAACAAATTATGTTCGAAATTAGAAATGTTACCGAAATGTTGAATTTTACATATCTGTATCGGGTAATTAGTGGCAAAGATACCGCTTTATTTTGAATTATTCTAAATTAGATGTTGGTCTGCGCGTTTCTGTTTCCTGTTTTTCAGGAAAAACGCTAACCAAGTCCGCTCCTGTGTGCTGTCATATCGAAAAAGAAATAACTGCTTGTCCCTTTCGGTCAAGTTGGAATTTTATGTAAGGTTATTCTCAATAAATTTCGTTATGTGATCGATCAACATCGAAAGTTGGCGAATAATTTAAAAGCCCAACAAACTTTTTGAATTATTCCAATTGGCAACGTAGTTGCCCGATCTTTGTAGTTAACGAGTGTGGACAGGACATCAAAGCAGCGTAGCTGCGATATAAATCATTCATGCCAATTAATATAAACTGACCTGCCATATCGTGTTGTGTTTATATCGCCCCTCCGGGGCTTTTGAATTCTGTAGCTTTCCTGTCTACAAAGATAACGCCCCTCTGGGGCTGGTTAATTCTGACTTGTCAGGGTTGAGAACGGGGAACAGAGATGAGTTCGGTTTTTTACTTTACTGAAAGGGATAAGCAATAAGAAATAATAACTATTTCCGGATAGGTCGGTTCATGCATATCGCCAAAATTCTTATTTTTGTACAATTGAACGCATCATGGAAACAAAATTCAGCAATAAATTGTCCGATGTCCGGCTCCATTATAAAATATGGATGTCGGATGAGCAGGAAACAGGTATCATGGGTGATGGCAAATGGCAGATGCTTAAACTGATCGAGGAGAAGGGGTCGATGAAAGCTGCCTGTGATGAGCTGGGTTACACTTATCGCCGGACCTGGGGAAATCTTAAAAAAATCGAAAAGTTCTTCGGGTTTCCACTGCTGGAAAAGCAACGCGGCGGAAGTGATGGTGGCCATACCATGCTTACCGAGGATGGCAAACGCCTTGTAAGGGCCTTCGATGCCTTCCACAATACCGTTGACAACTACATACAACAGGGTTTTGAACAGTTTATCCGGGAATTAAACAAATAGCAATCAGATACCAAATTCATGATGAAAAACCTGTTCTTTACGGCCGGTCTTATCCTGATCACTTTTTTCGGGGGTTCGGCTCAAAAACCGCAACTTCCGCTTTCAGGTGAGCTGGTGATATTTCATGCCGGCAGCCTGTCGGTTCCGATGAAAGAAATATCGGCGGAGTTTAAAAAAATTCATCCGGAGGTAACCATTTTCATGGAATCAGCCGGCAGTGTTGATTGCGCCAGGAAAATTACCGATCTGAACAAACCTTGTGATATCCTGGCCGCAGCCGATTACAAGGTGATCGACAATATGCTGATCCCAAAATATTCAGCCTGGAGCATCAAATTCGTATCGAACGAGATGTGTATCGTTTATACCGAAAAATCAAGGAATGCCAGCCAGATCAATGCTAAAAACTGGTATGAAATCCTGCAAAAGAAAGATGTCGCCTATGGGCGCGCCGATCCAAACTCCGACCCGTGCGGTTACCGTTCGGTCATGACTATGCAGCTTGCTGAGAAATTTTACAAGAAGCCCGGCCTGGCAAATCTGCTGACAGCCAAAGATGGGAACTACATGCGTCCGAAAGAGGTCGACCTGGTGGCGCTTCTTGAATCACAATCGGTCGATTATATCTTTCTTTACAAATCGGTCGCCATCCAGCACAATCTGAAATACCTCGTGCTTCCCGCCGAGGTGAACCTGAAGGATCCGAAATTCACCGACCTTTACAATACGGCTGTTGTTGCTATCAATGGCAAAGAGCCCGGACAAAAGGTCACGATCAAAGGTGAACCGATGATTTATGGGGTTACCATGATCAACACGGCGCCAAACAAACCGGTTGCCATCGCTTTCCTTCAATTCATGCTGTCGAAGGAGCATGGGATCAAAATTCTCGAAAAAGATGGCCAACCATCAGTAATCCCGCAGCAAAACCCGAATTTCGACAAACTGCCGGCCGAAATGAAACCATTCGCCACCAAATAGTTACTAACCGGATATGCTCACAAAAAAAAATAGAAAACATTCCCGATATGCAATATTCAGCATATCGACAAAAATTTCCTTTATGAAGAAATCATTGATTTGCCTTGTATTAGGCGGCATTTTCCTCATGGCCTCGACCATTTCCTGCAAAAAAGACGGGAACCCTGCACCACCATCCATCAAATTGCTGACCGGAGCTGATTACACAGCAACAGGAGCTATAGTTGCCGTAGGAGGAAAACTCAGATTCGGTATTTCAGCCTCGTCAACCGATGCCAACATCACAAACTTTGTTGTAAAAAAGATCATGCCCGACGGGTCGGTCAAAGTAGTACTCGATTCCGGGTTAAACTCCACCGGTTTTTCTGTCAACGAAACATTCTACCAGAGTATTGAGGATGAAGCACGATGGACTTTCCAGGTGATGGATAAAAACAGGCTGTTCTCAACAACTGCGATAACCTTGTACAAGGATCCGGCTTCGGCATGGGGCGGAATAATCGAGTATCCATCAATTGTGATGGGATTTCAGAACAGCACAACCTACGGCCAGTTTCTCATTCCATCTGCAGGAAAAGTTTATTTTGCCGATTCTGCCACCATCAATCAAAGCCTGGTCGATATCATTACCTATTATTATGTTGATGTCACCCCTTCACCCACGTTTTCATCTGCCGGTGAAACAGGTGGCGGCATTGTCGACTATTATCCGGCAATCGGCCAATGGACGACGCACAACTATACAAAATACGACATCAGCGTAGATACCGATCCGGTTCCGGTATCTGCATTCGAAGCTTGTCACAACGACAGTCTCCTGATTGTCAGGTACAACGATGTATGGGGTAAACGAAAATTCAAGTGGGCCAATCCCGGTATTGTGATCCCGTTTTTAACCTCCTCCGGAAAAAAAGGGCTGATCCATGTAATTTCCGTAGAAAATGATCCGGCAGGGAATATCACATTTGCTATGAAAATTCAACAATGAGCACGCTGCTAATTATAAAATTCATTGTCTAACATTAAAACAATACCTTATGAAAAAACAACTACTTTTTGCTATGATGTTAATCATTGCTGGTGCACTCTCAGCCCAGGAAACAATCACAGGCTGGACCTTTCCGGCCACTTCCGGACCCGACAGCCTGTATGCCAATCTTGGCCTGACACAGAACCATTCCTACGACATCCGCTTTCAGTGGGTGTTAACACCAACTTCTGATTCCACAGTCAACACAGTTACTTTTGTCACTGGCGCTACCACTTATGCCGCAGCAACAACCGGCTGGGACAACGGTGCAGATATCAAGTTCTGGTCAATTAAGTTCAAGGCCAACAACTATACAAATTTCAAGGTGTCATCAAAGCAAATGAGTAATGCCAACAATGCAGGCCCCCGCGATTTCAAACTGCAATGGCGCCTAAGCAGTGGCACCTATGCTGATATTTCAGGCGGTGCAGTTACCCTTGGACCAGATTGGACGACAGGCGTAGTAACCGACCTGCCGGTACCAATAGCCGGTCAGGGCACTGGGTCCATTTATATTCGCTGGCTCATGGCCTCAAATACCGACATCAACGGGGGTACGGTAACACCAGCCGGGCAGTCGATGATTGACGACATTCTCGTTACGGCCGTCAATTCCACCGGCCAGAATGAAATCCTGTATACCAACCGGTTGAAGGTTTATCCTTCGCCAAACAACGGAACTTTCACTCTTTCATCAACAGAGCCTGTGGAAGCTATGTCGATTACTGATTTAAGTGGTAAAATAATCGTCAAAATGACCAATCCTGCCCTGAAACAACTGGTAAAGATTTCAGATGCAAAACCAGGACTTTACCTCTTAACAGTACGGTTCCGTGGCAGTGATCAGGATGTCTCAACCCGCATTGTTGTTGAATAAGATCACTTTTTATATTTTGAGGGCAAGGATTTCAGGAAGGATCCTGATGTGGATAACCTGTATGCTTGCCCTCTTTCCTTTTTCACCTGTTTCTGCAGGAGGAACCATCTATGGTAGTGTAACCGGAATGCCGGGCAATAGTCCGCTGGCCGGGGCACATATTATTCTGGAACACCAGGTTAAAGTCGCCTATACCGATAAGGAGGGCCGGTACAGTCTCTCCGGCATTGCCGCGGGCAAAATCATCATCGGGGTTTCATATATCGGATACAAGTCGGTGAAGAAAACCGTTACTATCAGAGACGGGATTCAGCTCAGGGTTGATTTCAATCTGGAGATAAATGTCCTTGACTCACCTGAGATCGAAATCCGGGAGAAAAAACCCGATCGTGCATCCCAGGATGAACCCGTTCGTATGGAAATCATCTCGGCCCAGACCATTTCAAACACTCCCGGTCAGAGCATTGTATCCGTTCTTGACTTCATTTCAGGGGTGAACCTTTCTTCCACAATGGGCATATTTGCCAACAACACCGTGGTGACGCTGCGTGGATTGAGTGGAAATGACCAGGCGAGAACCCTTGTTTTACTCGATGATGTTCCCCTCAACAAGGCAGATGCCGGAAGTGTGAACTGGAACCTGATCAATCGGGACAATGTGGAAAGAATAGAAGTTATCAAAGGACCAGGCGCTGCAAAGTATGGAAGCAGTGCCATGGGTGGAGTGATCAATATCCAGACAAAGCGGCCAACCCGACTCATCTCCGGTGTGGGAACGGTTGATTACGGCACATTCAATACGGCTGGTTTCCGTTATCAGCTGGCAGGGGCGCTCAACCCCGAAGTTACCGGCAAAGGATTTTCTTATGGGTTAAACGGTTTCTACCGCCGTAGCGATGGGTACAACCCTGAGATTCCCCAATATCTGGAAAAAAACGATACTTTTTATGTGAATAATTATCTCAGAGAGGCGTCCATCGGCGTTAAAGCGGGATATCAGTTCAATGCGCTGAACATGGCCGAAGTCAGTGCCAATTTCTTCAATGACAAGCGTGGCCGCGGTGTTGAAATTTATGAAGTGGACGGTGCTTTTGAACGGCACGATACCTGGCAGGCCAATGCACGTTATAAGGGAGGTAAAGGTCCGATCCGCTGGAATTTCCTTGCCTATAACCAGGATGAACACTTTGAGCGACTCAACGAAAATATGAAAGAGGCAGAATACAGCCTCTACCTGGTCAAATCAAACAGGATTGACCGCGGAGCCAGCATCGACGTTGTGATTCCATCTGGCAGGGCACATGTGTTAACAGCCGGGCTTGACTATCAATATGGCAGTGTAAACGGCCAGGATATTTATTATACCTCAACCGACCTTATTTCCAATGCCGGAAAGATGGATACCTGGGCGATTTTTTTCCAGGATGAGATCGGACTGCTCGATAAAAAACTGCAGTTTAACCTGGGCCTTCGCATGAATACGGCTGTATTCCATAACGGAAGTTTCAGGATTGCCTATCCCTCCTATGCCATTCAGTATTTAGTTGATTACCAGGATAGTTTATTTCCACGAAATCAGTGGTTCCAGATCGATCCGAAAATATCAGTCCAGTACCGGTTCACCACACAATCAAGGATATATATCTCAGTTGCACAGGGTTTCAGGGCGCCGAATCTTGACGACCTTTGCAGGACCGGAAAAATATCAAACGGGTTTAAAATTGCCAATCCTGCCTTAAAACCCGAAGTCCTTGACAATTTTGAAGCCGGAACCGACCTGCTCCTGTTCAAAAAACTTCATGTTGCTGCATCGCTCTATCACTCCATTGGCCGGAATTTCATGTACTATGTAAGTACCGGTGATTCTGTCAACATGGGTTACAAACGAACGCCGGTTTTCATGAAACAAAATATCAGCCGGGTTGACATTACCGGTTTCGAATTTGATCTGGACATTGAGCCGGTTAAGTGGCTGTCGGTATTCGCAAATTATACCTTCAACCATTCGGTGATCAGTAGTTTCAAGACGGTGGATACCATTGTGGACAAGGATTTAAATGGAAAATATCTCACGGATGTCCCAATGAACAAAGCTTCTGCCGGGTTTACCATTAAAAACAAGGTGGTTAACCTGAACATACTCTGGAAATATACCGGAGAGCGTTACATCAATGATGTTAACGAGCTTGATCCTTATCTTCTTACATCTAAATACCCTGCTTATCAAACCTTCGGAGCCAGGATCTGGCACACCTTTTTCAACCATCTGAAAACGGGCATAAACGTTGACAATATTTTTGATGTCAGGTTTATTGATGACCGGCTCCAGCAGAGTCCCGGCAGAATGATCACCCTTGAAATTTCAGCAACTTTTTAACTATCCATAACTTAAATACACCTTAAAGTAACTAATCATGAAAAAATTCCCGACCATTGTGTTATTACTTTTATTTTTGTCCTCAATTTATGCCCAAAAACAGGAAGACCCCTTGAAAACCAAGACCAGCCTGAACATTGCCACACAAGTTATTCCTGATAAAGCCGACCGGAATAACAATTTCTATGACAACGAGGAAACATTCATCCTTCCGATGAATGACCTGTATATTGCCGGAGAGATTGAAAACCCCGGGAAGGTTGACTTTACGAAACTGACAAAACACTCGGTAATCGTAAAAGAGGCACTATTAAAAGGTGATACCGTCAATGCATTTATCGGAGCTTACCGGTACGACGGATATTCGTTGTTTGACATTCTCAATGACCGTATCCTTAAGAAAAAAAATGCGGCCGAATTCCGCCCCATCATCGATCTGTACATCGAAATTGAAAATGCCCGTGGCGAAAAGGTGGTGCTGAGCTGGGGGGAGATTTATTACCCGAATTTCCTGCACAATACGATCATCGCTACCGAAGTGATGCGCATTGTTCCCAGTAAAACCAAGGATCTCTGGCCATTACCCACGGAAAGTAAACTTATCATCGGTCAGGATTTGATTTCTGAAAGGAATATTTCCAGCCCTGTGAAAATCACGGTAATCTCCTATCCAAGGAACTACATAGTGAACCGTGAAATCAGTCCGCTCGTGTCAGCAAAAGTTAATGTTTTTTCGGGTGAAGACCAGATTGACAGTTTTACGACAATTCCGGCCCGGTTGCAAACTGAGACCCTTCATACCATTTTCTATGGAAAAGGACGGGGAATTCACAGTACACAGCCTTTTTCAGGGGTGTACCTGAAAGATTACCTGGCGGGTAAGTCTAAATTCACCCGGAAAAACCTGCAGACAGGATTGATTGTTTGTGCTGGCATCGACGGGTACCGTTCGGTCTATTCCTTCAGCGAAATCATGAATCGCAGCGACCAGGCCGAAGTGCTGCTCGTACCTTGCCCAGAAGAGAAAGACGGCGGCAAATTCCGGATCTTCCCATCTTGCGACTTCTTCTCCGACCGGGCAGTTAAGGCGCTGTCGGAAATCAGGATTGAGAATAAGTGACAAGTGACGAGTGACAAGTGACAAGTGACAAATGACAAGTTAGCAATGAATTGTTTTACTTTTTTTCTTTTTTAAATTGAAGCAACGTTTCTCATCCATACAATTGATTTTCCTGCTGCTGGGCTCGCTGGTTCTGCTGTTCATCCTGGCGCCACTGGCCGGGATGTTTCTGAACACTACTCCTGCGCAGGTTTTTGAGACGGCCCGGGAGGCGGAGGTGAGAGACAGTATATGGCTCACGTTATATACTTCGCTGGCCGGAACACTGGTTTTTTCGGTAGCTGCCATTCCGCTGGCATACTTGCTGGCCAGGAAAAAATTTCCGCTGAAAAAGCTGGTAACCGGGATTATCGATTTGCCTGTGGTGATTCCCCATTCGGCGGCCGGTATTGCCTTGCTTGGCTTTGTTTCGCGCGAATCGGCTCTTGGCAAAATGGGTTCGGCCGTTGGCCTCAACTTCGTGGGGCACCCTGCCGGAATTGCCATTGCGATGGCCTTTGTAAGCATCCCATACCTCATCAATGCCGCCCGGGATGGGTTTGCAGGGGTTCCGGTTAGACTTGAAAAGGCTGCACTTACATTGGGAGCATCATCTTTTCGGGTATTTTTCACTATTTCCCTGCCCCTGGCCTGGAGGAACATTTTATCGGGACTGATCCTGATGTTCGCACGGGGGATGAGTGAATTCGGCGCCGTGATCGTGGTGGCCTATCACCCGATGATAACCCCGGTACTTATCTATGAACGGTTCGGAGCTTTCGGACTGAAATATGCCCGACCGGTGTCGGTGCTTTTCATCCTTATCTCCCTGGCTTTGTTTGTTTTATTGAGGTGGCTGGCGAAGGAAAAAAATGGTGAGATGGTGAACGGATGAGTGGGTGAGTGGGTAAACGGGTAAACGGGTGAACGGGTGAACGGGTGGGATGATGAAATTTTGAAATTTTGAAATGGTAACCAAAGGATGAGGTTAGAGCTGAGGAATATTTCGAAGCGGTTTGTTGATTTCAGTTTGAAAAATGTCTCTTTTTCGGTTGAACAGGGGGAATATTTCATACTGCTTGGCGAATCGGGCTCGGGGAAATCCATGGTTCTTGAGACCATTGCCGGTTTGGTCGTACCCGATTCCGGAACCATACTGTTTGACGGCAGGGATATTACTTCAGAAAAAATTCAAAAACGTAAGATCGGGCTGGTGTTCCAGGATCATGCTGTATTTCCCCATCTCACGGTGGGAGAAAACATTGCCTTTTCCCTTCATGGTACAGCAATTGGCAAAGAAGCCAAACATGCCCGCGTAAAGAACATCGCAAATGAACTAGGCATCGGGGAACTGCTCACCCGCAAACCGGGAAGCCTGTCGGGTGGCGAACTTCAACGTGTGGCGCTCGGCCGTACCCTGATTCAGCAACCTGGGATCCTGCTGCTGGATGAACCCCTTTCGTCGCTCGACACGCGGCTGAAGAACGATCTCCGCCGGTTGCTCCGTGCCTTTCACCGGAAAGGGCAAACCATCCTGCATGTCACCCACGATTATGAAGAGGCTCTTTCGCTTGGTACCAGAATCGCGGTGATTGATAACGGTACAATCGTTCAGACAGGAACCCCTTCTGAAGTGTTCAACCGTCCAAAGTCAGAATTTGTGGCACATTTCATAGGGGTAAAAAATTTCTTCGCTGCAAAACTTGTTACAAAGAACCAGGCAACCTTTGCTTATACCTGCAACAATACCGCTGTTCGCATCGTTACAGATGTACCCGACGGGGAGGGATTTATCCTTATCCGGGGGGAAGATATAATTTTGTCGCGTATTCCCGTTGAAACCAGTGCCACCAACAATTTTCAGGGAAGAGTCGTGGAGATAGTTCCAAACACCGGCGGAATGTATGTAACCATCGAAGCAGGAATTGAATTACATGCCCTCATTACACGGGAATCGTGTGAAAAACTTGGCCTTGAACCCGGAAAAACATGCTATGTGCATTTTAAGGCGACAGCGGTGAAATTTATAAATAAATAGCGAAATCGTAAATCGTAATGATATTATTTGAAGATGCATTAAAAACAGTACTTTCCCAGGCAGGAGAGATAAAATATTTTGTGTCCCGGGATGGTGGCGAACGTGTTGCACTGTCTGATTCTATTGGAAGAATTCTTGCTGAAGATATTTTTTCCGACATGGATATGCCCCCGTTTGACAAATCAGCCGTCGATGGCTACGCCTGCCGGATGCCGGTCGTTGGGGTCGTTGGGGGGGTAGGGGCACAAAATTTTGTGCCCCTACTGGTCGTCAAGGTTATTGAAACCATCCCGGCCGGCAAAACCCCCGAAAAAACCATCGAACCCAATGAATGTTCCAAAATAATGACAGGCGCCATGGTTCCCAAAGGAGCCGATTGCATTGTCATGATTGAAGATACGGAGGTGGCAGGTGATAACGTTATCAGAATTACCCGGGATCAGAAAGCAAAAAATATTTGTTACCGGGCCGAAGATATCAGGTCGGGCGATCTGGTGCTTGAGAAAGGCCTTAAAATCAGCCCGGCACACATAGCGGTTATGGCAGGAGTGGGTGCAATAAACCCTTTGGTGGCAAAGCTTCCCAGGGTGGGCATTATCTCCACAGGCGATGAGCTCGTTGAACCATCGCTGACCCCTGGAATTGCACAGATCAGAAACTCCAATGGCTGGCAGCTTGAAGCGCAGGTGAAATCGGTTCCTGCCCTACCCTTCTACCTGGGGATTGCTCCCGACGAAGGCCCGGAATTGCGAAACATGATCGGACTTGCCCTGGCCAACCATGATGTTGTGCTGCTCACCGGCGGTGTTTCCATGGGCGATTTTGACAACGTCCCCGAAATTCTGCAAGAGGCCGGGGTAGAGATTTTATTTAAAAAAATTGCCATCCAGCCAGGCAAACCAACTGTCTTCGGGCGTAAAGGAGATACTTTCATCTTCGGGCTGCCTGGCAACCCGGTTTCGTCATATGTATTGTTCGAAATAATGGTCAAGCCATTTCTGCGCCGGATGATGGGCAATGAGGAGCCACCAGTGGAGCTTATAGTCCCGATGGGGATTGATTTTTCCAGGCGCAAACCCGATCGCAAATCCATGATCCCGGTAATCATAAGAAACGGAGAAGTTTTTCCGATCGAATATCACGGATCGGCTCACATAAATGCTTACACAAAGGCCAACGCAATCCTGATCATGGAGATTGGGACCACCGCCATACACAAGGGGGAACTGGTGCATGTTCGACCGATTTAACCGTCCGATCAACTATCTGCGGGTCTCCATTACCGACCGCTGCAACCTCCGCTGCACCTATTGCTTGCCGGCTGAAGGGGTTAAGCTGCTCGATCACAAGGATATCCTGAGTTTCGAGGAGATCGTTGAGGTCATCCGGGAGGCGGTTACCATGGGAATAATCAAGGTGCGGATCACCGGCGGTGAGCCCCTGGTGCGGAAAGGTGTCATCTCATTGATTGAAAAAATTGCAACCATCAGGGGAATCAAGGATTTCGGACTGACCACCAACGGGATCCTGTTGTCAACATTTGCCGCTGACCTTGCCGAAGCCGGGCTTCACCGCATAAACATCAGCCTCGACACCGTGGATCCTGAAAAATTCAGCCAAATCACCCGGGGAGGAAACATTCAGCAGGTATTCGAGGGAATCGCTGCCGCCAAAAAGGCTGGGTTGACCCCGATAAAAATCAACTGCGTTGTGCGGAATTCGTCGGATGAGCCCGATGCAAAAGGCGTCAGGGAATTTTGCCTGAAACATGGGCTTGAGGTCAGGTTTATCCATGAAATGAGCCTGGCAGAAGGGTGTTTCTCCATCGTTGAAAATGGCCATGGCGGCGATTGCAAGCACTGCAACCGCCTCCGGATCACAGCAAATGGCATGATCCGCCCCTGTCTGTTCAACGACATTCAGTTCAGTACCCGTGAACTGGGCATCCGCGAAGCACTTGAAAAAGCAGTCGGTTGTAAACCGGAAAAAGGAAGTGTGAATGTGAACGGAGGGTTTCATAATATTGGGGGGTAAGGCAGATGGTGAAATGGTGAAATGGTGAAATGGTGAAATGGTGAAATGGTGAAATGGTGAAATGGTAAACGGGTGAACGGGTGAATCAATTATGAATATTTATAAAATAAAATGGCTAAAAAAACACAAAAGAGCCTGACGCATGTTGACGAACTTGGCAAGGCAAATATGGTGGATGTAAGCGGTAAGCCTGTTCAATTGCGTACGGCAAGGGCCACCGGACACATCTGCATCAGCAGTGAAACGCTGGATATTATCAGGGAAAACAAGATGAAAAAGGGCGATGTGCTCACCATTGCCGAGATTGCAGGGATCCAGGGCGGAAAGCGTACCAGTGAACTCATTCCGCTGTGTCACCCGTTACTGATCACCCGGATCGAAGTTAAAGCCGTACTGGACACAACCGGTGTGCAAATTGAAAGTCTGGCAAGATGTACCGGTCAGACGGGCATTGAAATGGAGGCGCTTACGGCTGTGTCAATTGCCCTTCTGACAATTTACGACATGTGTAAAGCGGTTGATAAAGCCATGGTGATTGATGAGATTAAACTGGTTGAGAAAACCAGGGAAGATATTATTTCGGAAGGAACTGGTAACAGGAATAGCGGATAAATACCATTCACCACCAATTTTAATTTTAATTTTAATCTTCATTTCTATTTTTAAATTTTTCCCATGCAACACGTCCAGATAAATTCCGTCAATATTTCAATAGAAAAAGGCACCATTAAAAAGCCTGTTGATCAGATCGAACTTACCCATTACGGGGTTTCAGGCGATGCACATGCCGGTACATGGAACCGCCAGGTTAGTTTGCTTGGAACAGAAAGTATCATAAAATTCGAACAGGAGGCAGGACGGAAAGTAGCTTGCGGCGAATTTGCCGAGAACATCACTACAACAGGGATCGACCTCTGGTTAACCCATCCTCTTGATCGTTTTACAGTCGGTGAAATTGAACTGGAGGTCACACAGATTGGCAAGGAGTGCCATGGCACCAGTTGCGCCATCTTTAAGGAAGTAGGCAATTGTGTGATGCCCAAAGAGGGTATTTTCTGCCGGGTGGTGAGCCCGGGCACCCTTAGCGCCGGGATGGAACTTGAATACCACCCAAAAGTTTTCAGGGCCTTGGTTATTACCCTCAGCGACCGCGCCAGCTCCGGAGAATATGAAGATGTATCAGGACCCCGGATCACCGAATTGCTTGAGACCCATTTTAAAATTACCAATAGTCAATCGTTGATCATCAATCGTTTGATACCTGATGATTCTCATAGATTAGAAGAGCTGCTGCATAAAGCGAAGGAAGAACTTGTGGATATTGTGATCACCACCGGAGGAACCGGAATAGGCCCGCGCGATTTCACCCCGGATGTTGTAAAAAGTCTGCTGGATAAAGAAATCCCGGGTATCATGGAGATGATCCGCATGAAATACGGAGCAGAAAAACCCGCCGCGCTTACAAGTCGCTCGGTGGCGGGAGTCATGGGAAAATCATTGGTGTTCACACTTCCCGGCAGCGTCAGGGCGGTAAATGAATACATGGCAGAAATCAGCAAATCGCTGATGCATCTGGTGTATATGCTGCATGGTCTTGATACCCACTGATCACTGTTCCCGTAAGCCTGCCTTAAGCATGAGATTATCCTTCAATTTCCATGCTTTCCTGTTAAGCGTTTCAGGCATGTGATTGGTCCATCAAATGAAAAAAATCATGTTGTGCGCAAGTTTTAGTCCTGTTGGTCGTCTAATGATTATAACCAATGTTTAATCAACCTAAAACAAGACTATGAAAACTTTAAAAAGAATCGCGGTGTTAACGGCCATCATGTTATTCCTTATTTCCCAGGGGTACTCCCAAAACGCACCGGTTACCAGTACTCAAAAGGATTCCCGGGATGCACAAACCCTGACCAACCCGGCACCCGGAAACTTTGTCGACACCAATAAAGACGGCGTATGTGACAATCATCAGGCAAAGATGAATAATGGAAAAGGTGCCAATTTTACAGATAAAAATGGTGACGGGATTTGTGATAAACATCAAACTGCCGGGCAGGGAAAAGGCAATTCAAAAGGTTGCGGAATGGGAAAACAGCATCATCATGGCGGCGGAAAGGGAAATTGTTGCGGAGGTGGAGGTGGATGTGGAAATCAGCACAGGAATAGTTGCGGGAACCAGCATGGCACTGCTCCTGAACCACAGAAATCCAAATAGAAGAACCGGTAACCATATCTGACAAAGAATCCGGGATATCCCTGAAGTTCAGGATTATTCCGGGTTCCTTTCTTTTGTAAATGCATCAAGAATGACTGAACAGGAACTGATAGACGGACTTAGAATCCAAACCAGGGAAGCAATTCAACACCTCGTCCATACCTATCAGAAAAATGTCATTAAAACTGCATATTATTTTGTAGCAAATATGGAAGATGCCGAGGATTTGTCGCAGGAGGTTTTTCTTGAGATACTCAGGTCGATCGGGAAATATAAGAGAAACGCCTCGCTTTATACCTGGATATACCGGATTACGGTTAACAAATCGCTGGATCATCTGAAAAAACAAAAAAGAAGAAATTTCCTACACCAGATCGGAACAATCATGCAGGTTTCACATGACGGAACACACCAAATTGAGCATGAGCCAACAACTACAGATACCGGAAACGATGACAAAGAAAAAAGAAAAATCCTCGATGCTGCGGTTAATTCACTGCCTGAGAACCAGAAAATAGCATTTATTTTAAACAAATATGAAGAGCTGGGCTGTAAAGAAATCGCCGAGATCATGAATCTCTCACTTTCCTCAGTAGAATCACTCATTCACAGAGCAAAAATGAAACTTCAACAAAAATTAGTGAATTATTTTTCGGAATATGCTTAAAACTACACTAAAGACGGATTGCTCATTTATCCGCAAAAATCTTTTTTCTTACCAGGAAAAACAACTTCCGGGTGATGAAAAGCAGAAGTTCGAAGATCATCTTCATTCATGTACCGACTGTACCCGGATTGTTTCAGAATTTCAATCAGTTGCAGCAATTATTGACAGGAAAAAAGCTGATAGCCCGAATCCTTTCATCCAGACCCGCACGATACAAAAAATCGAATCAGTTCTGGAACGGACTCCCCCTGCGTTCCGAAGGTTTCTTCAGCCTGTACTGGTGTCATTCTCGTTGATTTTCGCCATTGTTACCGGTTATTCAATCGGTAAGCAAATAGATACAACAAATACCCTCAGCCTGACCCGTCAGCAGGATATTGAGACCATGAAATCAGATCTGAATATCCCGGATTTTACAGTTGAGGAAAATTCATTTTTTACTACGCCTTAATACCCCATGCCATGAACTTCTTTTCAAAAAACAGATTTATTTATTGGTTGCTGATCTTCCTGGTCGTTGTGTTGCTCTCTGCATTGATCACGTTACTAGTGTTCTATTCAGACAACTCCGGTGGTGCCGGCAAACAGCAACCATTGAATAAGGGAAAAAGATTCCAGAAAGAATTGTCATTATCCCCCACTCAGGCCGACAGCGTTGAAGGCATCCTGGCTCAATATAGAAAATCTACCGGGCCTTTGGCCGCTGATATCACGAATTACCGGACCCAGCTCCTTGATGAACTTGCTATGGATAATCCTGATACGACGATCATCAATAAATACATAGATGAAATCTGCGTAATCCAAAAAAAGATGCAAAAAGCGTCTGTCTGTCAGTACATGGCGTTAAAAGAAGTTTGTGATCCTGTCCAATGCCAAAGACTTTCTGCCCTGTACTTCGAATTGTATGGTTGCCAGGGGCAGTGTAAAAGCATGGATAAAGGTAATGGCATGATGCACCGGAACCGTCGGGGAAATCCTCAACAATGAGCATAGAACTTATGCAGCATCAGTGAAACATACTATAATATACCAGCGGGATCCCGATAAGGCTGACTAAAATGTTAAGAAAAACCAATTCGGAAGCTGTTTCCGAATCACATTGATATTGGGTGGCGAATACTGTGCCCAACACAGCAGATGGCATGGCGCTGATCAGGATCAAAACCTGTTTGTCCAATAGTTGAACATGCATTAAGTCGGCACCAAAACTGGCAAAAAATGGCTGGATGACTATCTGAATAATTGCTGACACAAGAAACAAGGGCAGAATTTTTCCGATAGATTTGAATTTCAATTGTAACCCAAGCATCAAACAGGCTATCACCGTGAGGGTACCCTCAATCATCCTGAGCGCTTCCCACATTGGCTCCAAAAAAGGATTTTTGACAATCGTCTGAAATTGTGAGAAAATGAGGCCGGCGATGACAGAAATAAAAATGGGTGACTTCACATAGTTTTTCAACGTTTGGAGCATTGTGGAAAAACCGGAGCTTCCCGAACCGTAGTATGAGGCAACAATGGGACATAACGTAAATATTGGAATGCCCACCCCGAGTTCACTGATGAGGATGGCATCGGTTATTGCTTCCATATTGCCTGGAAAAGCAAACTGGATCAAAGGATAGCCTATCAGTGAAGATGATCCGAAAGTGGAGGTGATGATGAGCATCCCCAACGTTTCATTTTTCAGCCGCATCAGTTTCCCGGCAATCCAGGCAATGATCATACTCAGAACACCTGAAATGAACATGATAAGAACCAGGATAAACTGATAACCATTAACCGGGTTATGCGATAATTGCAAAAAGATGACTGCAGGCAGAATGGCCGTCATCATTAGTTTCGAGTATGATTTTAGGTCGCCGGAAGAAACAATGTTCTTCTTCTTTAAAATTACAACCAGCATAACCACAAGCGCGAATGCAAAAATGGTTTCTGTAACACGCAGCGTGGTATAGATCATGTTGCCCTCCAAATATTATTTTACAGGATCAATTTTTTGTAAAAATAACAAATGATTTGCTGAAACCAAGGAAATTTACATGGAGGCTCTCGGTAATTTGCCATCAGATATTCTGGCCGCGAATAATTTGTGTCAAGGTCCCAAAAACTTAAAATTATTTACCGGAAAAATATTCCTTAAATCCAAAGGTATATTTTTGTAATTTTAACTGTATTTTTGATTGATTTTCAAACAAAATCCTTCCGATGAAAAAGTTTATTTTTCCCTTGATTTTTGCAGGATTTATTGCACCTGCCATCTGCTGCCTGTTTTGTCAGGATTCATCTGTATCTGCACACTCAAAAAAAAGTTCCATCTCCCTGATGGAACAAAAAAAAATGCCTGAAAAAAGCTTTTTAGCCATGCAGGCCGGTTACCAGTTTATGAAACTCAAAAATCCGGGAACCGGATCGATTCCACCCGGGATCCGTTCGCGGGAACTCTCATTTGTCTCAGGATTGCCGTTTCATCCTGAAGAAGGGGGACAGACATGGATGTGGCGGGGACCTTCCAACATTGGCGGGCGTATGTTGTGCATTGCAATCGATTTGGACAATGAAAACCACCTTCTGGCGGGCAGTGCCTCGGGTGGTATGTGGGAATCGGATAACAGAGGTCAGATCTGGCATAAATCAACAGCCCCCGACGCTGAGCAAAGCGCCACTTGCCTGGCACAGGACAAGCGGCCCGGCAAGCACCATACCTGGTATTATGGTACTGGTGAAATGCTCAGCACCACCGACCGGAATATCAGCACAAATGCCAGGACCATCGGCATTGGCAACGGAATTTACAAGTCAGCCGACAACGGGACAACCTGGCAACCGCTAACAGCTACCCAAACTGCATCTCCGGCCAACCTGCAGGATATTTTCCAGGGAGTATGGCGAATCGTTACCGATCCGGTGAATATGGATAAAGATATCGTGTATGCTGCCTGCTATGGCGCCATAATGCGATCGGAGGATGGTGGTACAACCTGGGCGGTGACCCTTGGTGACCTTGAAAACAAATCCTTCGCCACCGATCTGGCCATCACCTCCGATGGTGTTCTGTATGCCGCTTTAAGCAGTTTTTGCCTGTCGATTGAACCTCCCGGCAAGGCCGGCATCTGGAGATCAACCGATGGAATTAACTGGAACAAGATCACTCCTGCCGGGTTTCCTCAGGATAACCGTGTAACCCGGCTTGCACTGGCACCCTCCAACGAACAGGTTATGTATGTCTTCACAGAATCGCAATCCCCCAACCTCAACCCTTTTAACGGATATCCCAATTCGGTGAACACTTTCTGGAAAATGACCTGGAATTCAGTGGCCAATTCGGCCTTATGGGAAAATCGCACCAGTGGCATTCCGGGAGCCGGCAAGGGAGATATCGATGATTTTCCATATTCGCTGGTTGTTTATGGCGGATACTGTTTTACCATGGGCGTTAAACCCGATGACGAAAATGTGGTCTTTCTAGGCGGAATGAACCTGCACCGGTCGGCGAACGGGTTTGCCGACAGCCTGAGGACCACTTACATTGGCGGGTATCCATACGACATGGACTCAATACATCAGCTTCATCCCGATCAGCATGGATTAATTTTTATCCCATCCGATCCGGCAATGATGTTCCTGGCAAATGACGGCGGGATTTATCTAACCGCTAACTGCATGGCCGACAGCATTGATATGTCATGGAAAAGACTGAACCACAAACTTATAACCACTCAGTTTTACAGCATTGCCATCGATCACAGTTCTTCAGGCGATGACTGGATTCTTGGTGGATTACAGGATAACAACTGGTATTACAGCGTTACCGACAATCCATCGGAATTTTGGTTTAATATTGACATATGTTATGACGGATTCGCTACCTGTGTTGCCGATAACTGGGAATACTGCGCTATCTCCGCCTACAGTGGAAATATCTGGACATCCCGGTTTGACGCAGGCATGCATACCAAAGATATATTCCCTCAACTTCCCGATACCTTGCTGAAATACTATGATCCGGTGATGGGAAGCAACGCCCTTTTCCCCTTTTACCAGAATTTCGCACTTGATCCGAATAACTACGAAACATTCTACCTGCCAACCATTACAAGCATCTGGCGGAAAAATAACCTTAAAGCAGCGGCCTACGATACCAACCTGCGGAATACAGGATGGAGCCATTTAAGCAACGTGGATGTGGGCTCCGCTTCTGAAATCAGTTACATCGCTGTATCTACAGCCCCGGCAAACCGGCTATATTACGGCACCAACCTTGGAAAAGTATACCGGCTCGATAATGCCAACTCAGGAAATCCCATGCCTGCAGAGATTACCGGAAAAGGTTTTCCGGCAAATGCCTTTGTTGCTTTTATCGATATAGATCCCGATAATGCAGATCACGTTATGGTGACATTTTCAAATTATGGCGTTCAAAGCCTCTTTCATTCACTTGATGGTGGAACAAACTGGACGGCGGTTGGAGGAAACCTTGAAGAGTTCCCCGACGGGTCGGGAAACGGCCCCTCCATCCGGTGCACAAAAAAATTGCTGTACCAGGGTAAAAAAATCGTCTTTGCCGGAACCTCCTGCGGCTTGTTTTCCACAACTGAACTTAACGGAGATTCAACAGTTTGGGTAAAAGAAGGAGCTACAACCATTGGCAATGTCATTGTCGACATGATCGATGCCAGGACTACAGATGGCTTTATCGCCATTGGAACGCATGGCAACGGGGTGTACAGCACTTACTTCAATCCTTCGGCAGGTTTTGAAGAATCACATGATTATCAGACAATCCAGGTGGGAAATGTCTTCCCAAACCCGGTACAAAATGAAGCACAGGTTGAGGTGATTGCCAAAGAAACAAAACATCTGGAGACAACCCTGTATGCTTATACCGGAAAATTGGTCAAAAAATTCCCGGATAAAACCATTTATCCCGGAAAACAACATTTATCCCTTCAATTTGGTGAACTTCCGGCGGGCGCTTATTACCTGGTTTTAAAAGATGGGAAAGAGGTGTTTGTCAGAAAAATCGTAATTTATACAGGGAAGCGGTCTATATAGTGGGATTAATACTTTTAAAACACACCAAATAATTATACATAAAACGGGATAAATTAGTACATTCTATGGGTGAAACCCTCGGTTTAGAATGGTGAAAAACCACAGCCCCTAAGGGGTTGAACAATTCGATACAAATGATGAGATTTAACCCCTTCGGGGCTGATTTGGTAATCGTTATTACTATCATGGGCAATGCCCATGGTTATTCAGATTTAGCTCTTTCTGAGCTATAGTGAGTATGGCCGGACTCTCGTTAATAAATATGCTTAAGTCAAAATTAAAAATTTATCCAGTTCATAGTATAATTAAAAGTCTGTTTAAATTTCAGGTGTTAATAATTTCTATTTTAATGGTCGCATGGAATACCCATAATTATCATTCATGGTTTGAATAAGCTTTATTCTTATGGGTATTTCATATTTAGTTATATTTTTGTGTGTAAGACTGTGCTTCAGCACATAATTTAAATAGTCTCTTAGACAATGATAAAACAAACCGGATTATGAAAACCAAGCTCATTTTTTCAATTTTTTTGATATTTGCCATTGGCAGCCAGCTTATCCTCCAGCAATCCTGTAAAAAAAAGGAGAACCCTTACGGGCCCTTGTATTTGACCGTGAGTTTAACGAGCTCGGTCATGCAGAACGAAGCCTATTATCCGGTGAATTATCAGGAACGGTCTGTTGAAATGGATTTCAGCCAACCGGTTGATTCATCAACCATCGATGGAAATATCATTTTTTCGGACAAGGATGGTGTCCTGAACAGCATGTGCAAAATGATTTCCTCCGGGAGAAAGGTTGTTATCGCCTTTCAACCGGGTTTTCAGATACATGATGGCTGGATGTATCACATCGTTATTAAAACAGGGCTACGATCAACTTCAGGTGTGTCTCTTAAGTCGGCAACCACGCTTGAAATAAGAACCACAGCAAGACATTTACTCCTTGATACCGACACCACGAAGCGGAATTCTATCGTATGTATCAGCGATATCCATTTGGGCGATCCGCGGTCGGTGGCCTTAGGGTATTGCTGGTTCAGCAAGAATGCAGCAGCACTGGAAAGTTTACTCAGCCTAGCGCTTGTCTCCCCCCAGGTGAAACAAGTGGTCATTCTTGGTGATCTGTTCGATGAATGGGTGGTTCCTTACCGTATTTCACCATTTGATCCACAGGCAGGGATTAACAATTCGAGGGATTTTTTCCTCTCCATTGCAAGCTCACCCACAAACATCAATGTCATCAATAAACTGAAAGCCATTGCATCAAGTGGACCCATCCAACTGATCTATATCCCCGGAAACCATGATATGCTTTTGACTCAGGAAGTTCTTGAGGAGATTATCCCGGGAGTTATCTGGCAGGGCGATTCAACCGGGCTTGGTCATTATTCACCATTGAATGAGATCATTATGGAGCATGGTCACCGCTATGATTTCTTCAACTGTCCGCAACCCCTGTCTGATCCGGGTCACATGCTGCCCCCGGGATATTTTGTTTCCCGGCTCGATGCGGAAGGATTGGCTGAAGGGGGTCACAAACTTAAATATGCTGCTGAAGGTACCAGTCAGGCTGAATTTTTAACTGCCTGGACTGTAGCAACTGATTATCTTATAATTCATTACTCACTTATTGTTGCAGCGGATTCGGTTAACATCCCGATGGGAGGAATAGATAATTATTCAACCCCGTTCAGCTTCAACGGGGTGCGGGATAAGTACGCCGGAAACATTGAAGATGTATGGCCTGCCACGCAAATCAGAAATGGTGTTCCGGTAACCATGCCTGTCTTAATGGCTATCATCAATGGCAACGTTGATCTTTCCTTTACTGCTGCCTATGAATATATGCAAAACGCGGCGCCAAAGCTCTATAAGATAGTAGCCTTCGGGCATACTCACAATCCCATGCTGAAGGTTTATCCATCGGGAAAACAATATACAGGCATATACGCAAACACTGGCTCATGGGTTAACGAGGAGTTATCAAAGAAACCGGTAAGAACATTCTTAGTTATCAAACCAGGGGAATGGACAGGATCTGAACTTGATGTCGTATCGTTGTTTCAATACAACCTCGACAGCGGGGGCGGCAACCCTGACCCGGATTACATCCCCGTTCTCCTGTCGGAAGAGAGCATCGGAAGAGGCAATTGAGCACCAATCGGCCGATGAATCAGCAAAATTATTCAATAGCAATGGGTGCAAAGCGAGGAGGGAAGTTGTATAAGCCGGGCAGTGTTTTTTGCGTTACCTTGATTATAAAAATTTAATAACCATGAAGGAAAATTTGCAGTTTTGGCTTAAAATCCTGTTTCTGTTATCCCTGTTGAGTTATTTATCAGCCTGCCGGAAAGATGATAAAACAACTCCTGCCGCACCATCCGGAAAAATCATTTTTTTATTGAATCATCAGGTGAATGGTCAGCCGCTTAAAGAAAATGAACTGATTTACACCAATGCAGCCGGAAATAACTATCTGGTCACGGAGATGAAATACTTTATTTCTGATATTACTTTTTACCGCAACGATGGATTAAAAAAAGTTATCGGGGAATGGAAAGATATTTTTTATGTAGATGAAAACATTCCTGAGACAAAAACAATCCGGTTCTTTGATGCGATCCCTGCCGGTAACTATGATTCGATAACCTTTATTTTCGGGATTTCTGAACAGAAAAACAAATCCTTCATGTATGTAAACCCTCCGGAGGTGGATATGTTCTGGCCGGAAATGTTAGGCGGAGGATATCATTACATGATGTTCAATGGAAAATGGAAGGATACGGCAGGTTTCACTCAGCCATTTAATTTTCACCTTGGGATCGGCCAGTTATATCGTGGAAACACAACCAATGTAGATTCAATCTATGCTTTCGTTCAGAATTATTTCACGGTTCACTTACCAGGTTCGGCTTTCATCATGAATGATAAGGATACACTTACTTTCCAACTTTCAATGAACATCGAAAAATGGTTTGAAAACCCTCATGTGTTCGACTTAAACTACTGGGGCGGCGCCATTATGCAAAACCAACCCGCACTGCAGATGGCAAAAGAAAATGGGTGGGATGTTTTTTCGATAAAGTTTCAGCCCGGAAATTAATAGTCCAGTGTCACAATCCTGCCCTTGTGAAGTTGAAAAACTTATCCTTATGAGCAATTACAATCCCTGGACGAAGATCTTCTGGTTTAAAACCAGCGATTTTCAAACAAGTAGGACAGGCCATCACCGTCACTTTTTTTTGCAGCAAGCTGATCGAGCAGTTCAAAAAGTGTTGGAAAATCCTTGAACTTCATATCCTTTGATGTTTTAACCAACATCTTCACTCCCTCGATATCGATGTATACGAGCACATCTTTATCCATGGACATCATTACGGCCATCTTCAATGCCATTAAAGCTTTGTGTGGGTTATCATACCCTGAGGAGATGTGCAGGAATGTTCTTTCAAAGTTAGACATCATTTTGATCGAAACCATTGCTTTCGTGACAAATGTGATAAAAATCACATTCTTTGCTATGATAAAATAATTTTCAACATTACTCCAATATTGATCCTATGATCCACCTCGACACCTTCTAAATTATATCAGTCAATCCCATGCAATATAAAAATAAAAACCCTGCCGGATGTTATCATCCAACAGGGCTCTTTCAGAAAGATGAAATCTGCTATTGAACGCACACCAGTATTCCGGCATCCGTGAGCCGTACCTTTTTCCGGTCGGCGTCAAGACGGATATACACAGCATACTGAACGGAATTGTCTGCCAGGGTTAGTTTCTCTGATTTGCTGCTCACCTGGTACGTGGCATAATTTGCAGTGATATAATCTTTAACCGTCTGTGATACAGTTGAAAAAAGCATACGGTTTGCCTGCATCAGAAAGATATCGTTGGCATCGAACACAAGCTTCAACGGCTCAGATGAACTGATGCCAATCATAACCTCCTTCACAGCCCCTTCCGGGCATAAAGTGTCATATTCAGCATGCATGACCGAATAGCCTGCAAAGTTGGCGGCAATATAATCTGTGATCATGACCGGAAGTGAATCAACCGGAATTTGGTTGCCGTTATGCCCCCCGTGATGTCTACCTCCATGATGTCCGCCTCCATGGATCGTATCACCATGAATGGTATCT
Source organism: uncultured Bacteroidales bacterium (assembly GCA_903925275.1). Classification (GTDB taxonomy): domain Bacteria; phylum Bacteroidota; class Bacteroidia; order Bacteroidales; family FEN-979; genus CAIVAT01. Next base: position 24,979 of record CAIYES010000050.1, on the reverse strand, counting down.
CCCCCATGATGTCCGCCTCGATATTGTTTCCCATTGCCCAGATAATCGCCCGCACTTGTAAACGCCAGTTCCTCCGTTGTGTTCAATACAGCAATGTAGGTGGCAACCGCATTGGTTTGCAGTAAAACATAATCAATGGTAGCATCGGGATAGTTATCCACGGCATAAGAAACCGCCTTCGCGGGTAACGAAGCAGCATCTGTTACCTGGCTTGAAGGCACAGCCTGATCGTTCTTGTTGCAGGAGTTCAATGCTGCCAGCATGGTGACGAGCATTACAATCATTACTTTTTTCATGTTTTTGTTTTTTAATGATACCTCTCGTTTTCGCATCAAGGCATGGCGTCCGGTCCCGTCGGAAACTGACAGAAAGGAGGTACTATTGCTTCATGAGCTTGCCCGTTAAGATCATTTTTCTACCAGTTGCCCGCACAAGATAGATCCCGGTGTCAAAACTGCTGCCGTTGAAAGTTTGATTACCTGAAACGCCAATTTTCGTCATCATGGTCTGTCCTGTAACATCCAGAATATGAATATCAAATGCTTTATCCTGTGGCAGTTGAATTGTAAAGTTTTGTTCGAATGGATTGGGGTAAATGTTCAGATTCTGTTGAATGTGACCTTCATCGATCGTGCCAACAGTTCCGCAATTTCCGTCGAGGTAGGTATTAAAAAATGTTAGGTATTTCGCATCCTGGGCGGTATTGTGCCAGAATGAACCGCCATGTCCCTGCCCTGCCATCAGCTCAAAGCTTGCCCTCGGACTGCCGATTATCGGTACCATTGTCGCACAAAGATTCTGACCTTGTGAATAAGGAATATTTTGATCAACATCCCCTGCTGAAATAAAGAAAGCAGCATCATCTGCTGAAATATAGGTTGTGGGATTGGCCTTCGTCACCAATTCAGGGATGGTTTGAACAGGGGCTCCCATTAACTTGGATTCGGGCGAAGTGGCCGAATTGGTGTTGATCACAAAACCAAGTACCAATGCTTCGGCATCCATGGTCAAGAAGTTAATCGGACCAAACAGATCAACCACTGCCTGAACACGACTGGTTGCATGGATACTGCCCAGGTGCAATCCTTCGAGTTCAGCCACTCCGCCGGTTGTTCCCAACACGGAAACCAGATTTCCACCGGCAGATTCGCCTATGACACCTATTTTGCAGGTGTCGATATGATACTGCGCCGCATGGACTTTCAGAAATCTGACAGCCGCCTTGCAATCGTGGATTTGTGCAGGCCACAAGGTATCGCCGCTCAAACGGTAATTAATATCGGCACAGATGTACCCGTTGTTGAAAAATGTAACAAACGATGGTTGTTCCCCCGTTCCTTTGCTTCCCATCATAAATGCACCGCCGTGGATGTGGATGATCAGCGCGGTTGGTGTCGTGACTCCACTCGGAATATAAAGGTCGAGCATTTGTTTTGAGTTGCCGTTGCCTACATAATCGACATTGGAGTATGTAGGGACGAGGCTTTGACAGGATCCGGCCAGCGCTGCGAGCACCAGGATGATCATTGACATTACTTTTTTCATAATCAAAGATTTTTTAGTGTTTCAAACTGATGCAAAATTGCAGCAAGCCCGGTGATTCAGGTGGATGAAAATGGGTGAAACGGAAAAAAATGCAGATGAAACCGCCTGGAATGATTCTGAAACATCAGGACTGAAAATCCCTGAATAATTATTGGAAGGCTTCAAACCACCGTTTGAACGAAGAAACACGTTCTTTGCTGATAAAAATGGCTTCGGGGGTTTTGACTTTAAGGTTGAGGAGGAGTCGTCCGTTGAAATGCACCGCCATATCATGGATCGACTTACGCGATACGATGAATTGCCGGTTTGCCCTGAAAAATTGTTGCGGATCGAGTTGCTGCTGCAAATCATCCAGGTTCATATCAACAGGATAGTGTTTCCCGTTTTGAAGATACAGGTAAACAATTCCATTGTCGATATAACTTGTCATCACCTCGTCTGCTGACACAGGGAGCAACCTGTCCTGGTATCTCACCAGGAAACTGAGGCGATAATTTGGCTTATCCAACCTGACGGCATGCATCAGTTCAGTGATCCTTGTTCCGGTCATCAACTGCTGCTCCCTGAATTTTTTCAGGCTGAAACTGACCGATTCCTCATCGATGGGTTTGAGCAGGTAATCTATGCTGTTCAACTTGAATGCTTTAATCGCATATTCATCGTAAGCCGTCGTAAAGATGATGGGCGACCGGGGCCTGACGCTATCAAAAATTGAAAAAGAGAGACCGTCGGCAATCTGTATATCGGAGAAAATAAGATCCGGCTCAGGATGACCATTGAACCAAAGAATACCATCTTTAATGCTTTCCACAATAGCCAGGATTTCCATATCCGACTGTACCTTCTTCAGCAAAGCAACCAGGTGGCTTGATGCGGCAAATTCATCTTCAATGATCAGGCAATTTGACATCAGGTAGATATTAACGGTATCGTAACAGTAAACTGGCCATCCTTGCTGGAAATTTCCGGACTTCGTCCGGCAAGAATCCTGAAACGTTCATCGAGGTTTTTCAGACCGATCCCGGCCCCCCGGGCATCAATTTTTGGCTGAAGATTGTTGCTGATGGTAAGTGACTTGTTTCCTTTATCGAGTGCGATCTCTATTCGCAATGGCTGACCGGTGGAAATGACATTGTGTTTGATGGCATTCTCGATCAGCATCTGGAGGGTCATCGGCGGCACCCTGTATTGCCCGGCATCATCGGCATGAATGACAAGCATCACGTTGCCGCCAAAGCGGATCGAAAAAAGGTGAAAATATGCCTCTGCCAGTTTGATCTCCTCAGTGAGCAGGATAAGATCGCTTTGCTGCAGTTCGATCGACGTTCTCAACACATAGGAGAGTTTATTCAGGTATAACTGGCTCTTTGCCTGGTCCTGACTGATCAGGTAACTGAGTGTATTCAGCGTATTGAAAAAGAAATGGGGGTTTAACTGGTTTCGCAGGACTTCGATCTGATTCTGCAGGTTTGATTCTTTGAGCGCCTCATTTTCACGAAAGATCTTTTCCCGATGCGACTGAATTTTCATATAATTGGTCAGGAAGATTGCGGAAATGAGCACCAGTAATCCGCGTGTTGCCACCGAACTGATAATCCATGAAACCTCATGAACGGTGAAAAGAATCAGTCCCGACATCAGGATAAAATATATGGCAAACTGGCCGGATACCTTCAGCAGGATGGTCCATTGAAAATCCTTGTCTGTCCTTGAATTCCATTGGTGGTTCCGAAGATAGCGTATCAGTAAATAACCAAATAGAAAGGTAATAAGCAATTGGGCCAAAAGGCCTGGAAAGGCCAATTCAGGCAGGTGGTGAACCTGCATACGGGGGTTTGGCTCCACCTCCTTTACCCGATGAAAAACCATGTCGATGACCGGAAAATTGGCCATGATGCTTATCAGCAGGGCCGCCCAGGCTGAATAACGCCAACCAGTCGAATCTTTAAGATTTAGTGATTCTACCATCTGATAGTACCTTGTTTTAATTGGTCGATTGCCATCTCATCAATAGCAGCATGATTGAGCGAAATTAATCATTTCACTCAATCACATCAATACATTTTCGGTATTATTTACCTGATCATACAGCAAAACTATACCGGTATTTATTCCTAACCGGGTCATTTAAAGTGAAGCGGAGAAATCAGGGGTTGAACCATAGAAAATGCAAGGTGAATTATTCAAACAAAGCGAAATTTTATGAATGGAAATAAATTTGGAAAGAAGGTATAATCAAGTTATATTTACACCAAGATCTGATGCCATATATTTACATCTGGTTCGATGGTCATAGACAATACTATGAGGAACAGTACATTTCAATGATTGCAAACAATCTTTGCTATGAACATTCAGGACAAATCCAAGGAAGAACTCGTCATAGAGCTAAAGGAATTACGGGAAGCTTATGACTCCCTAAAGGCTTCAATAAAGACTGATTTGCCCGGGTGCGAACATTCAGAAGTTGCGTTGCTTAAAAGCCGTGAACTGCTCAAAACCATAGAACAAGCAGCCAAAATTGGCGGTTGGTATTTTGATGTGGGAACCATGGTTCAAACCTGGACAGAAGAAATATTTCACATCCTTGAAATTGATACTTCACATGGGGCACCAGATGTTCCGGAAGGGATTGGCTTTATTGCACCCGAATACCAACCCATGGCGCTTCTTGGCATACAACGTGCCATCGAATTTGGCGAGCCTTACAACCAGGAATGGGAAGTTATTACTGCCAAAGGCAATAAACGCTGGATTAACGCCATTGCAACACCTTACCAGGAAAACGGAAAAACAAAATATGTTTCAGGTTCTTTTCAGGATATCACCAAACGCAAACAAGCTGAGATTGCATTGCTGCGAAGCGAAGAAAGCCTTTCTACCACCCTCCATTCCATTGGCGACGGTGTAATATCTACCGATAAGAATGGCCTGGTAATCCAGATGAATATGGTTGCCGAAAGGCTTTGCGGCTGGCAATTGGCCGAAGCAGCAGGCAAGCCTTTAGCCGACGTTTTCAACATCATAAATGCCGAAACCCGCCTATTGGTTGCTGATCCTGTGAAAAAAGTACTGGAAAACGGTGAAATAGTCGGGCTTGCAAACCACACGATTTTGGTTTCAAAAAACGGGACCGAGTACCAGATTTCCGACAGTGCTGCACCCATCAAAAACAAGGCTGGTGAAATAACAGGAGTTGTTTTGGTTTTCTCCGATATTACGGGAAGTTACATTGCCCAAAAGCAAATAAAAGAAAGCGAAGAGCGTTACCGTAGTTTGCTGAATAACCTCGAAGCCGGTATTGTGGTTCATGCTCCCGATACTTCCATTGTGATGAATAATCATAGGGCATCCGAACTATTGGGCTTAACTGATGAGCAGATGAAAGGCAAGGCTGCCATTGACCCTGCATGGAAATTTATACACGAAGATCACACACCGCTAACGTTTGATGAATATCCCGTTAACAGGATAGTTACAGGCAGGCAACCCATAAAAAATCAGGTATTGGGCATACGCCAACCCGGCAAAAATGATGTTGTCTGGGTAACTGCCAATGGTTTTCCGGTGCTGGATATTAAATGCGAAATTACCGAGGTAGTCATCAGCTTTATTGATATTACAGATCGCATGCATGCTGAAGAAAAAATAAAATTAAGTGAAGAGAAATTTTCAAAATCATTTTTCAACAGCCCTGATTCAATCATTATAAACAGACTTGATGATGGCAAAATAGTTACAGTAAACAATGGGTTTAGAAAAATAATGGGATATGAAGAATCAGAAGTTATAGGTAAAACAACTACCGAACTAAACTTTTACAAAACCCCCGGTGAACGAAATGCAATAATTAATGCACTAAAAACAACAGGACAAGCCCTTGACATTGAATGTTGGTTTATTACAAAACAGGGAGAAGAAAGATTAGGATTATTGTCAGCTGCTATTATAGACATAGATGGTGTAAAACATATAATGAGCACCAGCCGGGATGTAACCGAACGCAGGCTGGTGGAGGAAGCATTAAAAGTGAGTGAATCACGGTTTCGGGGTTTCTTCGACCACTCGCCGCTTGGCATCAACCTGTTCGACCTGAAAGGAAAGGTGATTGCCGTGAATAGTTTAGCCCGCAAATATTTTGGTGTTAGCGAATCTGACCCGCTTTCCGGCTACTGCCTTTTTGATGATCCCTCTGTTTCAGACGAAACAAAGCGGAAAATTAAACAAGGTCAGATTGCTATGGAAGAGCGCTTTATAGATTTTATAGCAATCAGAGAGACGGGAATGTACACCAGTTCAAAGGATGAGACAAATAAAATTTTCATCAGTCTCACCTATGCCGCATACGGCCCTTACAACGAAAATCCAACTGGGATTATAGTTTTAATCCAGGATATAACCGACCGCAAGCTGGCGGAAGAAAAACTCCGTCAAAGCGAAGAGCAAAACAAGGCAATAGTCCTCAGTACGCCTGACCATATCATTATGCAAGACAAGCATCTTAAATACAACCTTGTCATAAATCCACAAATGGGGCTGACAGAACAAGACATGCTCGGGAAAACAGATTATGATTTTCTTTCCAAAGAAGATGCAGATAATCTTACGATGTCTAAAACCCGTGTAATAGAAACCGGCGAGACTTCTCACTTTGAGACTTCTCTGATTTCGGCTTCAGGGAAAGAAGAATTTTTCGACGGTACCTTTATTCCGACATTTGATGCGCATGCAGAACCCAATGGACTCATAGGATATTTTAGAAATGTTACCGAAAGAAAACAAGCCGAACTATTGCTTCAGGAAAAAACAGAAGAAATTGAAGCCCAGAACGAGGAATACCAGCAAATAAACGAAGAGCTGAATCAAACAAATCAGGAATTAGCAGAAGCCAGAAAAAAAGCTGAAATAAATGTAGCCAGAATGAAAATGGCACTGGAAGTAAGCAAATCAGGGGCATGGGATTGGGACATTCAGAAAAACACTTTTTATTGGTCGGATGAATTTCTGGAGGTATTTGGGTTACCTGAAAATACCATAGCCGGATTTGAAAGCTGGACAAAAGCGCTACATCCTGACGATGTTGAAAGGGCTTCAACAAAAATTCAGGAAGCAATTGAAAACCACACAGAGCTATTGAACGACTACAGGATTATCCTTCCCAACAATGAAATCAGGTGGATAAGGGCAACCGGACATGCCACCTATGTGAATAACAAACCGGCAAGAATTATTGGCCTGTGCATGGATATTACATATCAAAAAACAGCCGATCAGGAATTACATAATGCCAAAGAACGAGCCGAAGAAAGCGAAAAGAAATACTTTTCATTATTCAACGAAATGATTAATGGTTTTGCCTATCACAAAATAATTCTTGACGAAAATAACAATCCTTGCGATTACACCTTTATAAATGTAAATCCTGCATTTGAACGTTTAACCGGACTTAAAGCCAAAGATATAATTGGAAAAACAGAATTGGAAATATTGCCTGAAAACGATAAATATTGGACTGAAATATATGGGAAAGTAGCTTTAACAGGTGAAAGTATTCAATTTGAAAATTTTGCATCTGTATTAAATAAGTATTTTAGTGTTGTTGCTTACTGTCCTGAAATTGGATATTTTGCCACTATTTTCGAAGATATTACAGAACGTAAACAAAAGGAAATTGAATTACAAAAAGCTAAGGATTATGCAGAAGTAAATAATGCAAACATCACCGCAATTATTGAAGGTACAAAAGAAAATATATGGGCATTTAACAAAAATTATGAAATACTCTATTTTAATAAGGCCTTTCAAACAGATTTTCAACAAGCATTTGGTATAAGTTTAGAGCCTGGAGTAAACCTGATACAATCCCTCCCCGAATCTATCAGACCTTTCTGGAAGCTTCGATATAACAGGGTGCTGAACAATGAGCAGTTCACTGAGGAGGACGCTATTGATACCGGAAATGAAATAATTTATGTTCAGGTTGCATTTACTCCTATTGTTAAAAAAGGTGAGGTTATTGGAGGTTCGTGCATTGGCAGCAATATAACAAGCCGTAAACTTGCCGAACAAGAATTAATCAATGCCAAAGTAAAAGCAGAAGAAAGCGAAGAATTTTTCCGCACTATTTTTGAAAATTCCCCGATTGGGAAATCAATCACAGGGTTGGATGGCTCACTTAAAACGAATAAGGCATTTAGCAGAATGCTGGGTTATTCGTTTGAAGAATTTCAGACGAAGAACATTTATGAAATTACTCATCCTGATGATATTCAAAAAACCAAAGAAGCTATCGAAAACCTTTTAAGCGGTGAAGAATCGATAATTCAGTTTGAAAAAAAATACGTCCATAAAAACGGATCAGTTATTTTTTCGGAAGTGGTATCTACTTTACAAAAAAACAGGGATGGAAAACCTTTGTTTTTTATTACATCAGTTAGTGACATTACCGAACGCAAGCGGTCAGAAAAAGCATTAAAAGAAAGTGAAGAACGTTTCAAAAACATGTTTGAAACGCACAGTTCAATTATGTTGCTCGTTGAACCGGAATCGGGTATGATAATAGGTGCCAACGATGCATCCGCCACTTATTATGGGTACAGCAAATCGGAATTACTTTCCATGCGCATTGACCAAATTAACATCTTGCCGCCAGATGAAATAAAAATTCAGCGTGAACAGGCCCTTTGCAAAGTAAGGAGTTATTTTATATTCCCGCACAAGTTGGCCAACGGCGAAGTACGCACGGTAGAGGTACATTCTTCTCCTATCGTTTTTCAGGATCAGAAAATCCTGTTCTCCATAATACACGACATTTCAGAACGCATGCATCTGGAAAAAATTCGCGAAATTCAATATGCAATTGCCACGGCAGCGGTTACTTCGGATAACGTTGAGCAATTACTCGGATTTGTGCGCACCCAGCTCAGCCAGCTATTCGATACCACAAATTTCTTTGCGGCACTTTACAACGCCAAAAACAAAACGCTTAAAAAACTGCATTGGGTTGACGAGGTTGACGATTTCGAGGAATGGGATGCCACGAAATCTTTCTCTGGCTACGTAGTGCAAACCGGACAAACATTGCTGATCAACAAGCAAGAAATCGCAAAACTGGGCATGGAACAAAACATACCAATAATAGGTAAGCCGGCTGAATGTTGGTTGGGGGTACCTCTGATAGTTGCTAAAAAAACCATCGGCGTACTGGTCATACAAAGCTATACCGATCCAAAAGCCTATGATGCTTCCAGTGCCATGCTGTTCAAACAAATAGCCCACGATTTGAGTACTTTTATCGATAAAAACACGATTTTAAAAGATTTGAATGTCGCCAAAGAACACGCCGAGGAAAGCGACCGTCTTAAATCCGCCTTCCTGGCCAATATGAGCCACGAAATACGCACCCCGATGAACGGCATCCTGGGTTTTGCCTCCCTATTGACAGAACCAGATCTTACCGGCGAGGATCAACAAAAGTATATTCGCATCATCGAGAAAAGTGGTGCCCGTATGCTCAATATCATCAACGATATTGTTGATATTTCGAAGATTGAAGCAGGATTGATGGAAGTTAATCTTATTGAATCGAATATTAACGATCAGATCGAATTCATTTACACCTTTTTTAAACCAGAAACTGAAGGAAAAGGAATGCGCCTTTCCTTTAAAAATTCTCTGCCCGAAAAGGAAGCCATAATTAAAACAGACCGTGAAAAAATTTATGCCGTTCTTACGAACCTTGTCAAAAATGCAATTAAATATAGCAATTTAGGTTCAATTGATTTTGGGTATGATGTGGTAAAGACGCAGCATGCTACGTCTCTGCAGTTTTTTGTAAAAGACACGGGAATTGGAATTGCAAAAAACAGGCAGAAAGCCATATTCGAACGCTTTATTCAGGCTGATATTGAAGACCCGAAAGCACTGCAGGGAGCCGGGCTGGGATTAACCATATCAAAAGCGTATGTGGAGATGCTGGGAGGTGAAATCTGGGTTAAAAGTGACGAAGGAATTGGTTCAACATTTTATTTCACCATTCCATACAATACTAAAAAGCAGGAACAAAGCGATATTGAAAATATTGTGTCTGCTGAAGATATTGATTTTCAAATTAAAAAACTAAAAATCTTAATTGCCGAAGACGATGAAACATCAGATTTCCTGATCACCTCAATGCTCAAAAAAAACAACAATGAAGTATTACATGCAAGAACCGGAATTGAAGTCATTGAGGTGTGCCGCAAAAACCCTGATCTCGATTTGATTCTGATGGATATCAAAATGCCAAACATAAACGGATATGAAGCCACACACCAAATCCGTCAATTCAACAACGAAGTAATCATCATTGCCCAAACATCCTATGGACTTTCAGGCGACCGGCAAAAGGCAATAGATGCAGGATGTAATGAATATCTTTCAAAGCCCATTAGAAAAGATGAATTACTGCGGTTACTGCAAAAGTATTTTCAGAGATGATAACTTGAAATATCAAAAGCATTGAATTTAAGTCGGTTTTTGCTTAACTGGTCAAAATCCCGGATTCGGAATTCGTTTGAATCGACAAACTCGAAGTCGAGGGATCTCCCAAAAGGGGATCCCAAGTTATTCGCCATGGACGGCACATCATAAAAAAACCTGTAAACGATTGATTTACAGGTTTTTTTATTGGTTGATTGTACCCCGGGCGGGACTAACACCATTTACATTTACCTATTTTAGATAACATCACAAACCCCAACAAATATAGGGTTTTTAGAAAACCATAAATCCAGAATGATACAATAAAACGCAATAAAACGTCTTTTTACCCTCAACCCTACCCTCAACCCGATTTATTTTATTATCTTTGTTCCTGTTCAAACCTTTTAACACTTTCCAAAATGGCAGGATCAGTAACTTTCGTTTTAAAAAACCCGACAATAAAGAAACCGGGGACAAAAAACCAGGAACATAAGGAAACGGAAATAAAACCGGACACAAATAAACAAACACCAATTTTAATGATTTTCTATTATGGAAATAATCAAATTGTTGTTTCAACCGGTGAACGTATTGCACCAAAAAACTGGATTAAAGACGACCATTTAGCAAGGGTAACTAAGGATAACCCCGAGGGTAAAAACCTTAACACGCGCCTTGAGACAAACAAAATAAACGTAATGAACGCCGTAAGGGATCACCTCACCGCAAACGGAACCATACACCCCGATAAACTTAAAACTGAATTAGTAAATGTTTTGCGACCCAAACCCATTGAGGAACCAAAACAAAAAACCTTTTTAGGCGCAATTAAGGAGTACATTGATACAACCAGTAAGGCACCCCGCACAAAATTAAGTTATGGAACCACGTTAAACGTTTTGACGAAATATCAGGAAACGTTAAAGAAACCGTTAACCTTTGAAAGTATCAATATGGATTTTTACGACCATTTCGTTAATTACCTGACATACGATAAATCTTTTGCTAAAAATACCATCGGGGGACATATCAAAGAAATCAAAGTTTTCATGGATTATTGCAATGACAAAGGATATACAACAAATCAGGGACACAGGCACCGGAAATTTAAAAAGGTTGAGGAAACCGCCGAAACGGTTTATTTGAATGACACTGAAATAGACATTCTTTACAAAAAAGACTTATCTAAATTTCCAAAGTTAGACCGGATCAGGGACGTTTTTATTATTGGTTGTTACACGGGGTTAAGGTTTTCGGACTTGTCACAGGTCACACCGGACAAAATCATAAACAACGGAACCCAATTAAAGATTAAAACCATAAAGACCGGGGAAACGGTTATAATTCCACTACATTGGACAATCAGGGAAATCCTGAACAAATATAACGGGGAGTTACCCCGGGTTATCAGTAACCAGAAATTTAATGAATACCTTAAACAGTTAGGGGAAAAGGCAAAAATTAAAGAACCGGTTACCCTCACCAAAACAAAAGGCGGGTTGAGTTTTGAAAAGGCGTTTAAGAAATGGGAGTTAATTACAGTACATACCGCACGGCGAAGTTTTGCAACCAATATGTTTTTAGCAGACATTCCGACCATTTCAATAATGAAAATAACCGGGCACCGGACGGAAAGGGCGTTTATGAAATATATTAAGGTCACCCAGGAACAAAACGCCGAAAAATTAGCGAAAAACAAATATTTTATCAAACCTTTGAAGGTTGTTAAACGACCCCGAAAAAAGGCAGTCAACCAATAACCAGTTAAAAAACATTTGTTCAAACATTAAACAGGCAATGTAATGAGTTATGCAAACTATTTTTCATACGTGGTATGTCCCGCGAATTGTAACCTTGAATTTTTTAGTTCACTTGAGGATCGGATAATAATCCCTACCATGACAATGGAATATGAAAACGGTATCATCGAACACTACAACGATCCTAATTCAGTCATAAAAGATACGGTTGAAAGTAAATTTCAGGCAACCGATCCGCAAGTTTGTATTGAATTCCTTGAATGTCATTATGATTATTATATAAAAGACTATTCCAACGGTGAGTATTTTCTCATGTTCGTTGAGGAATTATTACAGACTATTGAACTGCAAGAGAAAAGGAAATCAAATATTCAACAATGGATCGAAACAAAACGTAAAGAAATGAACCCGAACCCGACCGACCAGGTCACCGGCAAACCTATACAGGCGGGGGAAAAGATCAAATGGAAGGGTACCCCCTCACAATTCGGGTACCTGTTTTTAGAATTGGTTAAACATGGATTTATTGATCCGCCTTTATACAACGGGGAAACAAATCATACGGGACTTGCAAGGTTATGTTATGAGTATTTTGATATTGATACAACCCCTGGAAACCTCACAAAGGAATTGAAACCAGACAATAAAATTACAGGCGAAAGAAAAAACACCTTATCAGATACGAAACGGGCAAAATTCACAATTCCGTATTTGTCCGATTTAGCCTAATTTCATTGACTTTCTGAACAGTCAGGACTGTTTGCGGACTGTTAAACCGGTTCAGGTTGAACCATATTTGCACAAAAATCGCAAATATGGAAAACACTATTATTTTACACAGTACACCGTTAAAAGACTTAACGGCAATTTTCGGGCAAATCGTACGGGACGAACTTAAACAGTTCAACCCGATCCCACCAAACCAGACCGCAAACGGCGAATACATTACCCGCCGGGACATTTGCGACCGTCTTAAAATATCACTGGCAACCCTCCACAGTTACACGAAAGACGGAACGTTAAAAGGTTACCGGATCGGGGGACGTGTTTTATATAAACTGGTTGAGGTTGAACAATCGGTAAAGGCAATCCAGACCACGAAATTTAAACACGGGAGGGGTTAACCATGAAAACAGACGTTCAAACCTCCACAGGCAAAACAACCCCGGGTTACAAACATTTGGTTTTTTCCTTCAATCCAGAAACCCGTTATTTCGATATGACAACGGGCGAACTGGGATTTTCAAAGGTACCCAATGAACTAAAGTTAGAGGAAACACAAAAAAAAGGTATTATTCATTCTGACTATCTTATCAGGGGACGAATAAAAAACGGGAAATATTTATTTTTCACTGGTTTACTGAAAACAAATTTCGATAATTGGTATTTTGGAGACTTTTTCGAGATCAGGAACGGGATTAAGAAAAACAGTTTTATCCTGTTCCATTTCTCCCAGGATCAGACAAAGTTTGAAATGTTCTTTTTCAATCACTTCAAACTATATCCAGACCGGCGCGGTCACTTTATCAGGGACTTTATTAACATACTTAAACGATAAACGGGGCGAATACCCGACCCCGTTTAACATTGTTCAAACCTTATGACAGGCAGTCATAGAGGAAAGACAAAGGTAGTTAAACGGGGACAATGAAAATAAAAAGACCCTGCAAAATGATTGACTTTATTAAAATACGAATAGTTAACCCCGACATTTCCGGAATCAGGAAAACAAACCGCCTGGAATGGGTGCAAAGAACAAACGAAAAAACCGGCGAAATTATAGAATACACTGCCATATTTCACGGGTTAACATTTCAGATTGTTGATAATAAACACCTGAATATTTCGGGATCAATACATAAACATTGGAACGCAATAAACGGGCGGGGGGAACAAAATTACAATGACTTCAATTTTTCAAATTTTATCCTGATTGTAAACGCGTTTTGCAAATCGTTTGGCCTTTTACCGGATCAATGTATTATTGAAAACTTTGAATTTGGAGTTAACATTTCTCCGCCGATCCTGGTAAATGAAATATTACGTTCCGTTATCAACCACAAAGGGAAACAATTTAACCGGAAACAATCGCAAAAAATGAATTACCTTGAGTGCGAACACTCACAATATTATGTGAAATTATATGACAAGGGGTTACAATACGATCAGGGAAATATTTTAAGGGTTGAGATTAAAACCCGAAAAATGGAATTTGTACGATCGGCAAACATTCAAACACTTTCCGACATTATGAACCCCGTTAACCTGGATCACATTGGAACGATTTTAACGGGCAATTTCAGCGATATTCTGTTTTATGACTATACCATACAGGAAACAGAAATAAATGCACGGGAACGCCTTATTTTAACCCAGGGACAAAACCCAATGTTTTGGAATGACTACAAAAGAACAAACCCGGATAACTATTTTAAGAAACGAAACAGATTTTTAGACCTTGTTAAAAAATACGGTAAACAGGATTTACAGGAAATGTTATTTCCTTTGATCGGTCAAAAATGGAATGAACTGTTAACGATCAATCCCGAAACATTACAGGAATTGACCGGGGGTCAAAAATCAAACATTACAGGAATTGACACCTCGAATATAGGGGCAAATACTGTAATGTTTATTTATCAGGAACCCGACCCCGACCCGGGGAAACCTCCACGGCGTTACTGTTTAACTTGCGGACGGGATATTTCAAACCAGAAATCAACATCAATGTTTTGCAGTGCTAAAATTGTCGGTTACTCCCAGGCGCATAAATGCAGGAATATTGACAGTAACCCCAGGAACCGGATTAAGTACATGAAGGAAAGTGAAAAAATTAACCCGCCGTTATTTGATACGATCCTTTGTTTTGTTGAATACCGCGAAACAAACCGGGCATCAAAATTGTAACAATGAAAGAATGATAAAAAACCAAAACAGTAAAAACAGAAAACCGGACTTTTGATATTTTCTAAAGTAGATTAAAATAGAGATATGGCAACCGTACCACATTTGCAGGAAATTATACATCAAATTATGATTATGGAGTTTTGCACCCAGGTAAAAGTTAATGAGTTTTGGGAAACGGTAAAAAAGGGTAAAACGCTATCAAAATCAGATTTTAAAAAAGAAATGGCAAAATTTAACGAGAAATGGCAACAAGAGAAAAAACGGGAGGCCGGGAGGCAGGAACACCAAACCGGTTAACAAAAGAATTGAGAACAGTATTAAAAGAAATCATTTTTCAGGAAATTTCATCTTTACCGGATCGGCTGGAAAAATTGGAGCCAAAAGACAGACTTGAATTATTTACAAAGTTGTTGCCCTATGTAATGCCAAAAGTGGAGGCGGTTAATAGTGGCCTGGATGAACCCTGGACACCGGATTTTGGATAAAAATACAAAACTATACCTTCAGAGGTGAAAACCTTACTAAACTATACCTTTTCGACTTCACAAAACTTGTCTAAAGTTTACCTTTTGGGACTTGACAAAACTTAACAAAACTTAACCTTTTGAGGTTGTCAAAACCTTATAAAACCTTATATTCAGGACTTAGTAAAACTTAGTCTTTTGAGGTTGTCAAAACCTGACAAAACCTGACATTTTTACCCGTTTGTTCCTATCTTAACATCACTACGCATGTGAGCAGGATATTAGTAAATGTTAGTATTTGGAACTTGTTAAAACTTGTCCATTTTCATTCAAAAAATTGTCTAAAAAAGGTCAATGAATCCTTGAAAAGGAATGAAAGTTGATTCAATCGAATGAAATCCACCATGTTTGAGCCGTTATTACCAACTATCCTTTGCCTTAATTGTATCCTTATTAAGAGCCTGTTTTAAACTTTGAATCAAATTGTATGCTGTTGACTTTGATTCGTCTTTAATTGTATGCCACATTTTTTCCCGGCCTGATTTACTTCTACCGGTTTTATTTAAGGTCAAATACTCTGGTAATTCTTTTTGAGATAGTGTTCCAATACTATAAATGTAGCTACTGGATGAATTAGGACAATATCCATAAACATTGACCACGCAGGCATCTTTATGCATAAAATCACTTATCCGGTATTTTACCCTGCCATTCTTACACCTGACTTCAATGTTATAGCTAACATATCCAAAAGTTGAATTATTAAAAGAAACAATCGCATGGCCAAAAATAACCCCTTCGTCCTTATCAGCGTTATCAATGACATTTTTAGAGGACACAAACGCCTCTGAAAACCATTGTTTTGTTTTTTGGAAAAGTTGATCCTTTGAAATTGTTGAATCAACATAGATCACATTGGTAAATATAAAACTCTCACATTGTCTGTTAAACGTGGAATCATTGCTAATAAATGGAGGTGAAACGTTCTTTTCAACTGATTCAACAAATTTCATTAACAATACTTTTTCTGTTTTTGTAGAATCATCAGTGACAATAAACCTGACTGATTCAGAATTTTCCTTTAAAACCTTTACATTTATTTTTTGTCCTGATTTTAGTAAAATGATGTCCTGGGCGTTAACCTTCAATGGCAACCAGATTAATGCAACAAATAAACTGATAAGAATGGATAGCTTTTTCATTTTGGAAAAATTTAGAGACCTGTAAAGATATATCCAAATTGTGAAGAGCAAACCAATTCTAAAATATTTCACCGGATCACCTCACCGGAATAGCATCAGGCACCGGATCATTTCCCTGTTTACCCTCAACCCTACCCTCAACCGTATAAAACAAAAAACCTGTAAACGGTTGATTTACAGGTTTTTTGATTGATTGATTGTACCCCGGGCGGGACTTGAACCCGCACGACCGTGAAGTCACAGGATTTTAAGTCCTGCGTGTCTACCAGTTCCACCACCAGGGCGAATTATTAAATGTAGAGGCGCCCCGCAGTGCGCCTCTACATTTAATAACATTGGTTTCGAGCGAAAGACGGGATTCGGACCCGCGACCCCGACCTTGGCAAGGTCGTGCTCTACCAGCTGAGCTACTTTCGCATGGTAATTTTGAGTTTGCAAATGTATAAAAAAAATTGTTTCTCCTACTTTTTTTTGAGCAATTTTTTAATCTCATTCAATTTCATCAACGCCTCCACTGGTGTAAGCGTATTTATCTCGGTGTTGAGGATGTCTTCCTTGATCTGTTGAAGAAGCGGGTCATCAAGCTGAATAAAACTCAACTGGAAGCCTGATCCGGGATCAGGAAGCCGGGTTCCGGTATGCTTGCTGCCGGAAGATGATTTGCCGGGTAAATTGCGTTTCCCCTGATTTCCATTGCCCACATCAAACATCTGTTTGCCAAGACCTTCTGCATTATGACTCTCCTCCAGCTGATGCAGCATCTCTCCTGCTCTTTCAAGCACCGAAGCAGGCATTCCGGCCATCTTCGCCACATGAATTCCGAAACTGTGCTCACTGCCGCCAGGTTGCAATTTCCGGAGAAATATCACCTTATTCTGTATCTCCTTCACCGCAATATGCCAGTTTTTAATGCGTGGCATAAGTCCCGCCATCTCATTCAGTTCATGGTAATGTGTCGCGAAGAGTACCTTTGGTTTAAAGAGAGGATGTTGATGCAGGAACTCTGCAATGGCCCAGGCAATACTGATTCCATCGTATGTACTGGTACCTCGCCCTATCTCATCAAGGAGGATCAGGCTGCGGTTTGAAATATTGTTGAGTATGCTGGCTGTTTCATTCATCTCAACCATAAAAGTAGATTCGCCGGAGGAGATGTTATCGGAAGCCCCAACCCGGGTAAAGACTTTATCGGTGAGACCAAGAACGGCGCGATCGGCCGGGACAAAACTACCCATTTGTCCCATCAGCACGATCAGTGCAGTTTGACGTAACAATGCCGATTTCCCCGACATATTCGGCCCGGTGAGGATGATAACCTGTTGTGACCGGTCATCAAGGTAAACATCGTTGGCAATATACTCCTCGCCGGGTTTCATCTGCCGTTCAATCACGGGATGACGGCCATTTTTTATATCCAGGACGAACGAATCATTCAGCTCCGGCCGTGTATAATGGTATTTAACGGCGCTGACTGCAAAAGAAACAAGCACATCAAGTCGGGCGATCAACGAGGCATTGAGTTGAATAGGCTTGATATAATCGGCCAGAAAAAGAATAAGGTCGTTGTACAAACTCATTTCGATTGCGAGCATTTTCTCCTCGGCATTCAGAATTTTCTCTTCATACACCTTAAGCTCCTCTGTAATGTAACGTTCAGCGTTTACAAGTGTTTGTTTGCGCTGCCAATCCTGCGGAACCTTATCTTTATGAAGGTTGGTCACTTCGAGGTAATAGCCAAAAACATTGGTGTACCCGATTTTCAGGGATGAAATGCCTGTGCGCTCCACTTCACGCTGCTGTATCTGAATAAGATAATCTTTACCCGAATAGGCCATCCTACGGAGGTCATCAAGTTCGGCATTCAATCCTTCACGGATAATATTTCCTTTGATGGCCAAAGCCGGAGGATCGGGATTTATTTCGCGATCAATCCGTTCACGCACCAGGTTGCAAATATTCAATTGATCCCCTATCTTTTGCAATCCTTCATTGGCCGATGATTCACACATCGCCTTTACCATCTCAATGGCATCCAGCGACTTTTTCAGATAGATCATCTCACGCGGATTGACACGGGCCACAGCAACCTTGGAGATTAGTCGTTCAAGGTCGCCAATCTGTTGGAAATGATGCCTGATTTGTTCTGTTGTATCAGGATGACAGGTAAAAAACTCGACTGCATCAAGTCTTTCTTCGATCGGTTGCCGGTTTTTCAGCGGAAGAATGATCCAACGCCTCAATTGGCGTGATCCCATTGGCGAAACCGTTTGATCAAGCACATCCAGCAATGTTTTTGCATTTTCATTCACTGAATTTAACAGTTCCAGATTGCGAATGGTGAACCGGTCAAGCCAGAGGTAGTTGTCCTCCTCAATGCGACTCAGTTTGCAGATGTGCTTCACCTTGTCATGCTGTGTTTCGGCAAGATAATGAAGTGCTGCTCCTGCTGCAATAACGCCCATTCCAAGATTTTCGACACCAAACCCCTTCAACGAAATCGTGCCAAAATGTTTAAGCAGGAGATCGTTCGCGAAATCGGGGGTGAAAACCCAGTCATCAAAGGTGGAAATATAAAATTTGCTGCCATAAAGTTCAGTAAACTCATGTCGTTTGCTTTTCTGAATGATCACTTCACTTGGCCGGAAACTCTGGATCAGCTTGTCGATATAGTCGAAACTTCCCTGTGCCAGATAAAATTCGCCGGTAGATACATCCAGAAAAGAAATTCCGGAAATTTTCGATTCAAGATGAACACCTGCCAGAAAATTGTTTTCTTTCTGGTCGAGTATTTTATCATGATACGACACTCCCGGTGTAACCAATTCCGTAACACCACGTTTTACAATGGTTTTTGTCAATTTCGGATCTTCAAGCTGGTCACATATTGCAACACGCAAACCCGCTTTAACCAATTTAGGGAGATATAAATCAAGCGAATGATGCGGAAACCCGGCCAGTTCCATATAGGTGCCTGATCCATTGGCTCTCCTGGTCAGTACAATCCCCAGAATATTCGACGTTCGTATAGCATCCTCCCCAAACGTTTCATAAAAATCACCCACACGGAAAAGCAGCAATGCGTCGGGGTACTTCGCCTTGATGGTGTTGTACTGCTTCATCAAAGGAGTGTCGGCAGATTCTTTGGGCTTTGACATGGAGTGTTGATGAAAAAATAACCGTTGGTGTCAACTATGATCAATGACGTATCTTGAGCGTCCGATCAGCAAAAATAATTTTCAAAGGTATACATGGATTTTAATTCGTGTTTATTTTGTTGATAAATATCTATGAATCCGGTTTGAAAGCCAGCCATTGCAATATCCAAAACGGAAATGTCTTTGAAAATTGATTTTTGAGTTGTACTTTTGACCTATTACCCTAATTTCTTCAAGCATCATGCGAAAACGTACAATGACGGAGTTAAACCGGCTTACCGTCGAAGAATATAAAGCTGCTGAAAAGTTTCCTGTTTCCATCGTCCTTGATAATATCCGCAGCCAGAACAATATTGGAAGTGTATTCCGCACTGCAGATGCTTTCCGGCTTCAGGAAGTTCACCTTTGCGGGATCACAGCTACACCACCCCACCGTGAAATCCATAAAACCGCACTTGGGGCGACAGAATCCGTTGACTGGTTCTACCATCCTGCCACAATGGACGCAGTAAAAAGCCTGATTTTGCAAGGCTATACCATCCTGGCCGTAGAGCAGGTGAAAGGAAGTATTCTTTTACCCGATTATCACCCCATCAGTGGAAATAAGCTCGCTATCATTTTTGGCAATGAAGTAAATGGCATTGATGAAGAAATACTTGGTTATGCAACCACATGCATTGAAATCCCACAATTTGGAACAAAACACTCGATCAATGTCGCTGTTACGGTCGGTATCGTGATATGGGATCTCTTTCTCAAGATGCATAACTTTAACTTTAAATGATATCGATCTGATAATCACGAACATAACCACCATCGATTCAACAGCTGGATATTCTGTGTAAATAATTTTGAAAAAAACCATCGATCAATGCAACCCTAATCGGCTTTTCCCGTAGAAGCATAGGTTCAAAAAATAATTTTTATTTTTGTTCAATTTAATTAATTTTACAGTCTGAATTTGCCTTTATAAATACAAAATGCTCGAAATCAACACATTATCAATTTACACTTTTAATTGTTTATTTTAGAACAGATTATTTTGTGAATTTTCATATTATATATACTATATTTGCTCAATCAGTAAACAAAAGTCAACTTATAATTAAAATTTCAGAAGTTATGAAAAAATTACATCAACCCCTATCGACAGCAGTAATCATCTTTCTTATGATGACTGTGCCAATGGTTACGATGGCCCAGACGCAAGCCAAAGAGGCTCCGAAGAAAGAGGGAGCAAAAACTGAAACCACAAAAAGTTCCAAATGTGAGACAGCTCCTTCACACAGTTACTGGGCAGTTACCGCTTATGGTGCATTAGACCAGTTTAATGGCGATTTGTCAAAGAACATCCTTTTCAATGATAAATGGATGTTTGGTGCAGGTGGAACTGTTACCAAGCAGTTCTCAAGGGTGATCGGTGCCCGTTTCAGGGGAGGATGGGTTCCTTTGTCGGGTTCTGTAACAGATAAATATGTTCCCGAAGCCAGTAACCGGAAAGATGGCAAAATTTCCGAGAACTTCAAATCCTGGGTAATTGAAGCAGGTATAGAGGGCACAATCAATTGGGTTAACTGGATCATGGGATACAAACCTGAAAGATTCTTTTCATCCTACATCATTGCAGGGGTTGGCATTGACCATACCCAGGGTATGAAATTCGACAACAACAGCAACGCTGCTATCGGTTATCTTGGCTATCCAACCCACAAAGGGTCTGGCAGCCTCGGGTATGGAAATAACAGCGGAATTGGTAGCTGGAATATGGAATTTAAAGCTGTTGCCGGTCTCGGTTTTGATTTCAACCTTAGCAAACACTGGTCCATCAATCCTGAATTGCTTTGGAGATGGAGAGATGGTGATGTACTTGACATGACACCCGGTGGCGCAAAACAGATCATAAATGACATGTACAGTGGCGTCAATCTCGGCATTACCTATAAATTTGGATACAGTGGCTGTAACCTCAAAGAAATGCTCAAGAATTACGCGCTGATTAAATATGAAACTACCCCGGCAATTCTCACGGAAAAAGGCGACTCAGTTGTATTTTATGTAAAAGGTACCGTTCCTCCGAAGTTCTTCTGCCCCACTGCAGCAATGTATTTCCAGCCTGTGCTCACATACGATGGCGGAAAAACTGAAATCCCATGCGGGAAACATATTTATGGTGAAAAATTGACCGGTGAAGGCCAGATGATAAAATTCAAAGAAGGTGGTGTGTTCGATTATAAGTGCACATTTGCTTATAAACCGGAGATGAACACTTCTCAACTCTCTGTTGCCCCAATTATTTATGAAGCCAAGGAAAAAATCCTCCTGAAGAAAGACGAGATCAAAGTTAAAGCCAAATTCGTGGAACTTCCTTCAACCAATCTTGCACTTGGCGTAATTTACACTGCAAAACGCATACTGCATGACGAAACAACGCTTATCGCTGATCACGGTTACCAGAAAGAGATACTCCAATCTAAAACCGGTAGCATCTTCTTCAAGAAAAACAAATATGATCTTGATATGAAATTTGGCATAAACAAAACCGATCCTGCTAAAGCTGCCCTTGCTGATGTTGACGCTTTCATTCAACAGGGATGGAAAATCAAAGACATCGCCATGAATGGTTACGCATCACCTGAAGGAGAAGAAACATTTAACGCTAACCTTTCGGAAAACCGTTCCAAAGCAGGCAACAAATGGATGATCGACCAATTTCAGGGATGGGTAAAGGTTGCCAACAAGGACAACAAAGACAAAAAAGCGGTGAAAGCTGCTATCGAAGCTGCCGGTAAAGATGTAAACATCACACTGCAACATCATGGTCCCGATTGGAATGGCTTCCTTAAAGCTGTTCAGAATTCCAACCTGAAAGATAAAGACAAGGTTCTCAATGTGATCAATTCAAATGTAGATGCGAATAAAAAAGAACAGGAAATCCGCAATATGATCCTGATCTATCCGGAAATTGAAAAAGATCTGCTTCCCGTTCTGCGTCGCAATGAAATCACTGCCACACTCTATGAACCACGTATGACCGATGCAGAACTGCTTCAGTTTGGCTCATCGAATCCTGAAAAACTCAAGGCAGAAGAATTCCTTTATGCTGCAACCCTCACCAAGGACAATAATGTTAAGGTAACCATTCTCGAAAATGCAGTGAAACAATTCCCGAACGATTGGAAAATTAACAACAATGCAGGTGTTGCTCAAATCGAAAAAGGAAACATCGGCCGTGCCAGCGAACTGCTCAACAAAGCACAGGGAATCCAGCCGAACAATGGAATCATTGAAAACAACATAGGTGTTGTTGCTGCAAAACAGAAGGATCTGAAAAAAGCAGAAGCACAATTTAAGAAAGCTGCAACCTTGGGTGAAAATACCAATTACAACCAGGGCATTCTCATGATCCCAAAAGGTGATTATCCCAAAGCTTTGTCGCTCCTTGGTAATGCAAAATGCACCTACAACCTGGGTCTTGCCCAATTGGTATCAGGAAACAATGCTGCTGCTGAAACAACACTGAAATGCGCTCCTGAAAGTCCTGAAACCTTCTATCTCCTTGCTATTTCTGCTGCCCGTTCAAATAACAGCAAAAGCCTGTATGAAAACCTCATGAAAGCTTGCCAGAATGCCGACCTTAAAGCTCAGGCAAAAGGTGACCGTGAGTTCAATAGCTACGTCAATACACCTGAATTCCAGAATATCGTGAAGTAATGTGTTAACTGATTGTCAAAGAAGCCGTTCCGGGATCCCGAAACGGCTTCTTTCTTTTTAGCCCTAATGCTGCCAGATAAGGCAGCTTTTTTTATTCATTTTTATCGGCAGGACTACTTTTCATAAGTACTGTTCTGAATGCGATGAATTCCAAGCGGATACTCCTGCATGACCAGTGATTTTATCCAGAGATAATCGTCATTCCGTTCAACAAAATCCAATCCGTTGGTGTCTATCAGCAGCACACGCAGATCAGGCTGATGACGAAGGAATTCAAGATATCCTGTTTGAATTTTATCCAGGTATTCAAATTGAATATTCTGCTCATAGGGCCGCCCACGCTTCTGAATATTTTTCTTCAGGTTCTCGAGGTTAAGATACAAATAAACGATCAGGTCAGGTTTCGGCACTACCGAACTTACGATGGAAAATAATTTACTATACAATCCGAATTCCAATGGTTCCAGGTTTTTGCTGGCAAAGATCAAAGATTTAAAAATGAAATAATCAGCCACCGTAAAGTCTTTAAAGATATCGGAAACACTAAACTGGGATTTTAATTGCTGATAACGGTCGGCAAGGAAAGAAAGCTCAAGCGGAAAGGCATAGCGCGACGGATCCTCATAAAATTTCGGCAGGAAGGAATTCTCCTCAAACTGCTCCAGAATGAGCATGGCATTGCATTCCTCTGAAAATCGCGTGGCAAATGAGGTTTTACCCGCACCAATGTTGCCCTCTATGACGATGTAGTTGTACAAAATTCAGTGGTTATAGGTTATAGGTGAACAGGTGAGTAGGTAAACGGGTAAACGGGTGAATGGGTGAACAGGTAAACGGGTGAACGGGTGAACAGGTAAACGGGTGAACATATTCATTATCAGGTAACTTGTCATTTGTCATTTGTCATTTGTCACTTGTCACTTGTCACTTGTCATTTGTCACTTGTCATTTGTCATTTGTCATTCATTAATTCCACTTTTTCAACTCTTGACCGATCAGCACAACCTTGCAAAAGTACGGAAATAGTTTTTTTTAACAGCGGATGGATAAAATCGGGTGCAATTTCATTCATCGGGATCAGGCTGAATTTCCGCTCATGCAATCGTGGATGAGGAATCATCAGGTGATCGGTAAAAACTAGCATTTGTCCATAGAAAAGGATGTCGAGATCAATGGTTCGGCCAGTGTAGCTTACCGGAACGGAACACCCGCAACCATCGAAAGGCCGGATTCGTCCGAGCTGGGTTTCAATGGTCAGCAACTGTTCCAGAAGCTCAGCCGGAGTAAATCCGGTATTTATTTCAATTGCCTGATTAAGGAATGGGACAGGGTCATCAAATCCCCAGGGTTCAGTTTCATAAACAGCCGATTTACACAGGATCGTCCCTGCTTTTTCAGAGATCATATCCAATGCCTTGGATAAAAAATTCTCCCGGTCACCCTGGTTACTGCCAAGCAAAAGAAAAACCTCTTTCATGGATAATATTTTATTATTAAATTTGGAATGTTCCTGTACAATGAAAATGAACGGAGCCAATGTATCATTTGATAGTTACCTATAACGCAGGAATCTTATACAATGATACATTATTTCGTAAGATTTAGGCGATTTTGCTTTTGAGACCAGACTCATTATTATTCAAAATTATTATTTTTACAGCAGGGTTTTACAGATCAATTGTGTAACCATCAAATAAAATGAGCGTATATAGTATTACATTTGTTCCTTACAATAAATTTAAACAGTATGAAACAGTTCTTTAAATTCATGT
>CAIYES010000049.1 GCA_903925275.1 uncultured Bacteroidales bacterium | reverse complement strand
TCTTTTTAAGGATTCCAAAAAGATATTCTTCCGATGCCTTGCGAATTTTTTCATTATGCACTAAATCTTCAATAAAATCTGGCATTTCATTCCTTTCCCTTTTAAGTTCAGAAATTTCATTTCGAAGCTCTTTGATTTGGTCAATAATTAAGTCTAGAGTAGGATTGTGACTTTCACTTGATCTGGGTTCTTCGACAGTTTTTTCCTCTGCTTCTTTCTTGGGTCCATGTTTTATTTCGGGTTCTTCAACTTTTGTGATTGGTATTGTTGATTGATTGACCAAATTGGGAGTTGTTGATTGGATAGTTGGTGGTGTTCTCACTGCTTGATAAAAGGAAGTCAAACTGTTTCTTATTGTAGTTTGGTTGTATGCACCGCTACCAATTGAAATAAAACTTGGAGTGCCACCAGTAATTTTTGAAATTTCTTTCGCTTGCATGACAGCCGGTTCCTTTAAGTCAATCCCTACAACATGAATTTTGCATTTAATTCCATCATGGGAAGCTTTCTCAGCTTCTTGAACATAGTTTCCGCCTTCTGTTTCATTGCCATCTGTAACCAATATAATTGTTTTATCATTTGCAGCATATTCTGACAATTCTTTTACTGATGCCCTAATTGACGCTGCTATTGGAGTCCCACCTTTTGAACAAGTAATAGATTGTACTTTTTGCTTAATTGCTTCTTTGTCAGTTTTATTTAATGGCAAAATAGTCACAATAGAAATTTGCTTGTTATTATTGTCGCCAATTGTAGAAAAAGTCTTGATTCCGATTCTTGACGAATAGTCAAGATCTGGAAGTATATCGTTCAATAAAACTTGCTTTGTAGCAGTCATTTTCTTCTCCATGCTTCCTGAGATGTCAACGAGTATTTCTGTAACAGTTTCCATAATTACTTATCAGCTAAAGGATTGAATAGTCACTAAAAGACTGCCTTTGAAACGACTATCCGATTAATCAATTAATTTGTTAAAGTATTCCAGACAACATTTTCTTTTTTGTTTGTGATTTGTTTTTGATTTGGCCATATTGAAAAGTTTATCACTACCGTATTTATATCTATCCCAAAACCAATTAGGATTTATCACAAAAATTCCATATTCTTTATTTTCCAAGAAATTTTGAGTATCTTCATATGATAAATAAATGGCCTGGGCACTATATCCGTGTATCATTGCATTTCTTAAAAAATTATGGACTACATGTGCTATTGATTTTACTCCTTTCATTTTGTCGGATGACCAGACTTCATTCATCTTTTGGAGAGTTTGTTTCGAGGGTTTTGGTTTAAAGATAGGGTCCAACTCAAAACATGCATTCGTAAACCGTTTTGCTGAGTCAAAGATACTTTTCTCAAAAAAGATTTCTCCCAGTGTTTCAATACCTAAACAAGTTAAAACAGTCAAAGGAAAAGCAGAATTAGCTTTAACCAATGGTTCAACCTGATTCTCAAAATATTTTTTGAGTCGTAATTGAAGAATATCGATTTTCGCGTCATCCTCCTTAATAGTCCGTACAAACCTAAAGTCAATATTTGAATTTTTGTTATCGTGACCAAATATTGTTTCGTCAGGAATTTTCATCGGTTAAATGTGGAATTTTGTTTATTTATTGGCCGCTGGTATATGCAGCTTTTCTCATGCTTTTGGTATCAAGTGTTCAACTGAAAAGTAGTAAAATTCGCCTGTTATTGGATTACGAGTTCGTTTATCATAGACATGAACCGGAATATTATATTTATGTCCAACCTTTGCTGTCGAATTTTCCCCAGCAAAAAATTTCTCGGTTAAGTTGTCCCAAAGTGATTTATTTTGGTCAGGGTTCTCCAATAAAAATTGTTCTACCCGCACATTTGCAGTCGCTTTTAACAAATAGAATTGGTGATATTCATATGTCCTTTCTCGGAGTTCTGGATTGTTATCAATTCTAATATAAGTTGAAGGAAAAATCACAACTCCATGTCTAACAAAAGAGGCTATTAGTTCGTCATAAAAATGTTTTGCTTCAATTTCGTCGATAGCTGTATATGTTGCAAGGAAATGAACAATTGCATTGTATCCTTTGTCTTCAAATCTTAAGTCAATTAAAAATTCCATGATTTTCTTTTTTAAGGTTTATAATATACTGAGTTGTCAAGTTGACGATAAAGAAATGAGATTAAACTCAAAATATCTAGGCAGTCCTGCTTGGCAATTGGCCATGTTATTGCCGGCTCATGCGCCGTAGGGTTTCGTATAGCACTCATTAGCCCACCTGAAATAAATTTAATTCCGTCTTGAAAATCTTTGTCAGTTTGAGATTGACAAGGGGTGAGTTTTAAAACTCCATTTTCACAACCCCAAACGTTTAACATTAAGGAGTGCCCATCTTTATCGCTTTGTGATTTAGTTTTCACATCTATGTTGAATGATTTAGCACTTTCAAAAACTGCATGAAAATAATTTCCTTGCGCAAATAGTCGTTGAGAATGCTTGGCGACTTCAGAATGAAAATTTCTCTTTAGAAACTCGTCAATGTTGTCTTTGTATAATAGGTTATATGGACAATGATTTTTTTCTAAAAATTCAATTGTTATTTTCTTATGTTCTTCGGGAGTTAGTTCAAGACAGAAATTAATCAGTCGTTTTACTCTTTCTGTAGTGTCCAATGGGGTTTTGGCTAGAGAAAGAACCCAGTTGTAAAGTGTCTGTGCTCTAATAGAAGTAATTGCGGAGTTCGGAAAATTCTCTTTGCTAACTTGCAGAATGGATTGTCCAAATCGGTCAATTTCATTGATCGAAGTTGAATTTTTTAATGTGTTACCGATTTGTGTTGCTATATGTCGAAAGTTTATTTCTTCCAAAGTCGTCTTTTTTAGTTGTCCCCATTATAAAAGAGAGAGTCTATCTATCAGCCAATTATCATTGATTTTAAACGTTTTTGTAAAAAATCAACAAAGGAGTAAAGTTAAACCTAAATCGCAATAAGAGATATATTTGTACGGATATTATTTTGAAATTACTGATTAAATGGGCTTTTCGACTCAAATTGAAGATACAAAAAAAGCCCCGGTTTCCCGGGGCTAAAAAATCACATGGTGCCTTCATCTACAAAGGAATAATAAGCATCATGGGCTACAATTATATGATCCAGCACCGATATTTCAAGTTAAACGCCGGCATCTTTGATCTTTTTAGTGATCTTTAAATCGGCTTCACTTGGGGTGCACACCCCAGACGGGTGGTTGTGCGAAATAAGGATGGACGACGCATGATTCTCAAGGGCTATAAAGAATATTTTTTCAGGATCCTCCACGGTGCCGGTGATTCCGACTTCGGAAACCTTATCTGGTTTTATGATCTTGTTGGCCGGTTTAGCCGCAGTATCCAGAATTCTTCACAAGGAAGTTCACCAATCAGGGAGTGGAATATCGTATAGGCATCCTGACTTCGGAAAATTTTAGGTTTGACAACTACTTCCGCAGTATTTCTTCTGGGGAGATCGCAACCATGGAAGCAATCTGGCAGGCACATTGTTTTCCGATGCCTTTTACTTTTTGCAGGTCAGAGATTCCAAGTTTCCAGAATTCGCAGAGGTTATTCTGATAGGAGGCCATGATTTTCTGAGAAATGTCAAGGGAGTTTTCCTGTGGAGTGCCGCTGGCGATAAGGATGCTGATCAGTTCTGCCTCAGGGAGGCCTATCCACTTTGTCAAGCAAACATGTACAAAAACGCATCGGAAATGTCCCATCGCTGGATTATTCGGGAAAGTTGGTGTAAAACTCGAGGGAATGGAACTCAGGCAACCGAGGGATCAACAACAATTTAGGAAAGAGATCGCCCTTTACAGTTTTATAGCTGAAAGAGTCTTTTTCGCAGGTACCTATGCGGAAATTTCGAGTTTAACACTTAAGGAAGGCAAGACTATTTATCAACTTAAAAATAGGTGTCTACTGCAAATTCAAATTGTTCGATAAAGATCTTTTTGAACACACTGATATTATTTTGTTCATAAAATATCAGCATCGCTTTTTTGTAGTCGATTGGGTCAACGGTCCGGAAGGATAAAGGGCAATATTGATAATTCATCAACACCGCATTGCTGATAATGCGCCCTGTTCTTTTGTTGCCATCTTCAAAGGGCTGGATGTACGAGATCAACGCCAGCACCATCAATGCCTTTTCAAATACGTCGTTACGGTTGTTTATCAAAGCACACATGCTTTGAAGTGATTGCCTGATTTGAAATTCATTGTCCAGTGGGCGGTAATTGGTTCCCG
>CAIYES010000048.1 GCA_903925275.1 uncultured Bacteroidales bacterium | reverse complement strand
TCGCCCTTTCAGGGCTCAGGTTTGGATTGTAGCATGATTTCCGTGGGCTTCACCCACGGTTAATAATATTACGCGCTTTCAGCGCTGGTTCTTTTTTAACCGGTCTTTTAGTAATTTCAGCCTTTTACTGGTATGATTGTGCTCAATCAGATAATATTTAAATCCCTGTTGATCTTTTTCTTGTTTGTATTTTAATATACTCATTGCAATACCATGCGATAGTATCGTTTTTACGAATTTCAATAAGATTTAGAATAAATATGGCAGTCCGGATCATGGTACCATAATTCAAATGCAAAGGGTAAAATGATTTTTCCTTTGCAATTTTCGATTCAGACTTTTTAACATGCGAATATGGAAATTCTGAATATCCCGAATAAAACTTAAAGTTTTTATTGCCAAAAATACTAAAACAGCCTTCCCCTCCGCAAAATTTGCAAAATGAAAGTGTAAAGGATACTTCATTCATTATATAGACTGATTTTTTGCAAATAATGCCGGTCCTGTTGCTAAATTCCGTTTTGTTTCTCATAGGTGGGATACTAATTTTGTCTATCGGGTTCTTAATGATATTCCGGAATGAAAAATTTGGCATTCATCCTTATCCTTACAGTTTTCCCGGCGCTGGTTTACGGCCAACTGGATGATCCCGATACGGCTGTTATAAAAAGATTTTACAGTTCAGGAAAATTCATTAATTATTTGAATAACGGCACTGATGCCTCAAAAGCAGTTGCAAAAGTGGGTGTGGCGGCATTTACGGTCATTTCATACGGAACATTCAGTATGAGGGACGGCTTTACGATTGCCGGGACAGCTTTAAGCGGTGCTGCATTTATCGGATCCATTGAATCGTGTGTTGCTTTAACCAAGGCCAAACTTTTCATGGAATCGGAGGGTTTCGATAAAATTCCCGATTACCGGCTTTATCGTCAGGTCAGCAATGTCCAGGCTTTCTCAATAGGCATGACCGTGGTCGGATTGGGTTATACAACGCTTGCCTTCTATGGAGCAGTTGTTCATAATGATCTGGCTTTCTGGATCGGGTTCAGCGGCACCATGGCCTGCACCGTTGCTATTTCTTTCATCCCTTCAATGATCGGCAGGATCATGGATATTTATAATAACGGAAATCCCTCACCGGTTGCGCTTGGCATTTCGGGGGATGGCATCGGGGTGACATTAAAAATCGACTAAGTAAATTTTCACGAG
This sequence comes from uncultured Bacteroidales bacterium, assembly GCA_903925275.1. Classification (GTDB taxonomy): domain Bacteria; phylum Bacteroidota; class Bacteroidia; order Bacteroidales; family FEN-979; genus CAIVAT01. The sequence goes on along the minus strand of CAIYES010000048.1, from coordinate 4,424 downwards.
CTTCCAAAGTGGGTCATCATCAGGGCTGTTTTTCCGGAACAAGTGTTTTCATTTCTCGAATAAAATCAACCCCTTTCAAATAATCTGGAATGATTCTGAAGTTGATAATTGGTCAGAAAAGTTAACGAAAACACCAATAAAACCGTCGACCGGCGTGGCTTTTAGTTTTTTGAGTACCCGAATATGTGCCCAAAACTTTTTTATAGAAAAGTTAATTGAACCTGCATTTAGCTTATGTTTCAGACAAACACTAAACTATTTGTTTATAAAAATCAGATCGTCTATCGGTAAGTACGTCATTAAACGGATTAATCTTTTTATTATCAGCTAAGCTTAGATCAACTTCAATAAAATCAATACATGAGGTATCTTTTGACGCTAAAGATAGAATATCTCCATTATATGAAGTTATCTGGCTACCTCCGGTGAATCTAAATTCATCTTCACCTCTTTTTTCAACGCCAATCCTGTTTGCTGTTACTGCAAAAATCCTGTTCTCAATGCACCGGGTTATCATTGCCTGCTGACAATAAGGCATGACCAAATTCGCAGGATGAGCAATTATTTGAGCACCATTTAATGCTAAAACACGACTCACTTCCGGAAAAATCCAATCGAAACAAATCATCATCCCAATTTTGCACCCATTGATCATATATACCATCAATGGGTAATTACCCGGCGTAAAAAAAAGTTTTTCATTATTAAACAGGTGTAATTTCCGATATACTCCTTTGACGCTCCCTGCATAGACTATCATCGAGGAGTTAAAATAACTATTTCCATCTCTTTCAACAAAACCCGCCGCAATAATTGCACCTGTATCTAAAGATTTTTGACATAAAAAACTTGAAGTTTTGTCAATTACATTTTCTGAAAGACTGTTTACTTCTTCAGTGGAAGTAAAAGAATATCCTGTTGCAAACAACTCGGGTAATACAATTATATCTGCCTGAATTCCTTTTAAAAGGTCGTCGACAGTGTTTAGATTTGTATCCTTTTCCCCGAATATTGGTGAAGTCTGGATGTATCCAATTCTCATAATAATGTAAAATTACCTACCTGAATTATTTATCAAAAACAGAAAAATTTGTTAACTCATTGATGTTTAAATTCTATAAAACTGTCAAGCAAAAACAAACCTTTCCATGCGTAAAGATACAAAAAGCCCATAGATCGCAAGAAATGTTTATCGGTTCGCAATTTATGTGAAAATTAAGATTTCATACGGTTATACTTTTGCCATCAGTATTAATGAAAAAAATCAATCAATGATAACATTAGAAGGGGTTACTAAGGTATTCAATACAAAAGATCGGTCATTTACTGCCCTTGACGACATTCATCTCGCAATAAATAAAGGTGAATATATCGCAATCATTGGCAAATCGGGGAGCGGGAAATCCACCCTGCTAAACATGATGACCGGCATCGACCATCCAACAGAAGGAAAAATCATCCTTAATAATACGGAAATCGGGAACATGAACGAAAGCAAGCTGGCAAGCTGGAGGGGGAAGAACGTTGGCATTGTATTTCAGTTTTTTCAATTGATCCCAACGCTGACTATTCTCGAAAACATACTTCTTGCCATGGAATTTGTCAATTGTATTCCAAAACCTGAACGCCTGAAGCGGGCAATGGACCTGCTAAATACTGTCGGGATTTCAGAACAGGCCAATAAAATGCCGGCCTCACTCTCAGGTGGAGAACAACAACGTGCAGCCATCGCCAGGGCATTGGCAAATGATCCTGCCATTGTTGTAGCCGATGAACCTACCGGGAACCTCGACAGTAAAACTGCCGATTCAATCAATGCCATTTTCAGCGCACTGGCAAAGTCGGGCAAGACGGTTATCGTGGTTACGCACGAAAAGGACAGTGCCCTCAGGTATGACCGCACTTTTACGCTTTCGGACGGCAAAATAGTGTCATCGGAATTTAAAAATGTATCATTATGAGCCTGAAACTGTTAAAAGCGGTAAAGGATTTGAGTTCAAATCCGAAGCGCACACTTTTGGTTGTTTTCGCGATGATACTTGGAATCTGGGGAGTGGGCACGGTGGAGGTCTCGTATGTTATTCTGATGAATGATTTGAATGCCAATTATCAGCGGACAACACCCCAGCAGCTTATATTTACCTCGAACGATTTTAAAAAACTAAACCTGGAAGATTTCAGGGCAAAACCTGAAATTGAAGTTGCCGAATTCAGGGATTTTTCATTGCACAGAATTGAAATCCGTCCTGATGTGTGGATTCCTCTCTGGCTCTACGGGGTTGAGAATTTTGAAGATTTTAAACTGGCGCGCATTTTTTGGGAAGAAGGAAAAAAAGTACCGTTGCAGGGAACCATTTTGATGGAACGTGACGGAAAAAAAGTCTCCGATATAAAACTTGGATCGAGCCCGCGGATAAGGGTTGAAGGGAAGAATCTCCGGATTCCCGTCAGCGGAATATGCTTCGATCCCGGCCAGGCACCTGCAACCCAGGATGCATTTATTTATGCCTACACCGATAAGCAAACCTATCGGCAGCTTACAGGTTTGCCTTCAAACCACAGGTTGATTATAAGGCTAAAAAATGTGAACTCCGCCCGGGATGTGATGAAAGTAAGCCGATCCCTGGTTAATGATTTCCGGAGAAACGGGATTGAAATCAGTTCGGTTGATATCCCGAAATTCAACGAACACCCGCATCAATGGCAGCTCAACACCTTGTTATTCCTGATCGGAGCTATCGGATTCCTGGCATTTATCATGGGGGCGGTACTGGTTTCACAATTGGTCAAGTCAATCATGGCAAACCAGGTGAGGCAGATCGGAATTCTAAAAGCAATAGGTGCCTCACGATTTCAGTTATTCAGGATCTATATTTTAATGCTTTTGGTCATTGGCGTATTATCGGGAATCTTCGCCATACCATTGGCCGTTAAATCGGGCAGTGCATTTGCCTGTTTTGTGGCCGGTAAACTCAATTTCGATATCCTTACAAAAACTGTCCCCTTGTATGTTTATGCAATGCTAATCATGGCAAGTTTGTTACTGCCGGTACTTTTATCACTCCCGATATTGCTGAAAGGGACACGGATATCGGTAAATGCTGCTTTGAGTGATTATGGCATATCGCAACAGGCCGGTGTACGGGAATATTCCTTTCTGAAAAAACTACACCTGCCTGATCCGATGATCCTGGCCATCCGAAACTCGCAAAGAAACATCAACAGGCTGATGGTCACCATATTTGCCATGGCTTTTGGTGTTGCGATTTTCAGCACAGGGTTCAATGTCCGGCAATCCTTATGGGAATTGCTTTCAGGATATAAAAATGAAATGCGTTACGATGTCCAGGTTGTATTGAATAACCCGGTTCCCAGGGATGTTCTCATTGGTCCGTTTAAATCATTGGATAATGTCAATGCAGTTGAAACTTGGCTGGGAGGGAGAGTCGAGATACAGTCAAAGGTAATTTCAACCGACAAAGGTGCAGGAATTGTTGCACTCCCGGGAAATTCCAAATTTCTTAAGCTGAAGATCCGGAAAGGCAGATGGTTGAGTGCCTCAAAGGAAATTGAAATAGTACTTAATCAGCAAGCCCTTGAACTTTATAAAAATCCAGTTGTAGGTTCCATCATGAATATAACGGTAGGCCAAAAAAGCATCAGGGCTGAATTAGTTGGTGTTACACAGCAATTCGAGCGGCCTAAGATATACATGGATATTCAGCAATACGATTCCCTGCTCAACCCTGCTCACTTTGTCAATACGCTATCATTCGTTGCTGAAAAGAATAGTTTTAATGACGTTGTTGCCCTTAAGAAAAACATTGAGAAAGCAATTTCTTCTTCCGATCTGGATGTCGCATACGTGATGTCGCAGGCTGAAAGGGTGAAAGTGATATACGATCATCTGGACATCATTCTATCAACCATCATATTGTTGTCATTCCTGGTCCTGGTGGTCAGTGCGGTTGGCATGGCATCTGCTACGGGGATAAACATCTGGGAGCGCACCCGCGAAATTGGTGTTATGCGCGCAATTGGTGCAACGCCAAAGAAAATCTACACCATGTTTCTGAATGAAGGAATGATCACTTCTGTGGTCAGCATCCTCACAGGGCTGATATTATCTTATCCATTGAGCCGGGTCGCAGCCTTGTTCTTCGGAAACCTGATGCTGGGGAAGGATGCAAAACTTGATTATGCATTCAGTCCATCAGGATTTATAATTACAATCGCCGTAACACTTTTGTTCGGATGGCTGGCAAGCCGCATCCCTGCAAATTCGGCAATTAAAGTTTCAACACATAAAGCATTGTCTTACGAATAACTGCTGAACTTTCAGTAAATAATGCGAATCAAGGGTTGGATCTGGCCCTTTCAGGGCTTTGAGTGATTACCAATTGTGTCAACCCTTGATTCGTATT
>CAIYES010000047.1 GCA_903925275.1 uncultured Bacteroidales bacterium | reverse complement strand
TACCGATGAACGGTGAGCACGTCAGTTTCATGCTCGGACTGGGGCAGAAGGGTGGCTCCGCACCAGAAAAGTTCAACTATAAATGGGATCCATACTTTAACTGCGACGGGCCATGGCTGGGATCGGTGAATGCAGGCATCCAGGCCACTTTCAGGGCAGAGAACTACGAACGGCCACTGAACACCAATTTCTATCATCAGAAGCCGCTGAACATGCCTCCATCATGGTATAATCAGGGCAAAGGAGGGATCGAACTCGACCGCGACGGCAAGGAATACGAACTCACGGCTTATACAGGTGATCGTACCATGAATGCCGGTGAAGCTCTGCATTTCGATATCAATATTTTATTGACGCCATTCCGGAAAATCGATCCGAATAAACAATGGCACGACCGGTATTACCACAAGTATATGCCGATCGATACCATTGCAAAGGTGGGTGGGAACGTGATCAATGTACACCATGCGACCGCTATCAATCCGTTCATCAACTATCCATTCCTGCGGCCGGCGCAAATGAAGGCTTATATCGATTCAGCCCATGCCATCAAGGATAAGGTGAAGATTTACTATACTGTGCGGGAGCTGACTAACAGCTGTCCGGAAATCTGGGCATTGAAATCTTTGGGTAATGAGATTCTGTCTTATGGTCCTGGTGGTGGATTTTCATGGTTGCAGGAACATCTTGATGGGAATTATATTCCGGCATGGTTTGTTCCGGAACTCAGCGATGCCGCGATAATCAATTCGGGCACCTCAAGGTGGCACAACTATTATGTCGAAGGGATGAACTGGCTTGTGAAAAATGTGGGAATTGACGGAATCTATATTGATGACATCGCTTTTGACCGAACTACCATGAAACGGATTCGTAAAGTCCTCACTAATAGCAACCCGGAGGCATTGATTGACGTTCATTCAGCAAACCAGTTTAATCCGCGAGATGGATTCGCAAACAGCGCAAATCTGTATCTTGAGCATTTCCCCTATATCGACCGGCTTTGGTTTGGAGAGTATTTCAATTACGATTTCCCTCCCGATTTCTGGCTGATTGAAACATCAGGAATCCCATTTGGGTTGATGGGTGAGATGCTTGAAAAAGGGGGTAATCCATGGCGGGGAATGGTGTTCGGGATGACAGCACGTGCCCCATGGTCGGGAGATCCGGCCCTGCTGTGGAAATTCTGGGATCATTTTGGCATTCAGCAGGCTGAAATGATAGGATTCTGGGACAAATCCTCACCGGTTACGAGTAATAATGAAAAGGTCAAAGCTTCTGTTTATCTTAAAAAAGATGAAGCCCTGATCGCCGTAGCCAACTGGTCTCCAACCGATTCGGCAGTGAAACTGGATATCGATATCGCGAAACTGGGATTTACTCCCAAATCAAAAATAGCCATAGGACTGGCAATTGACAAATTCCAACCGGGCATAGAGCTGGACCTCACTAATCCAATCACAATACCGGGAGGGAAAGGGTATCTTTTAATCATTAAATAGCTATATTGGCATTTCTAAAAAAGTACAATATGAAACGTTTCGTAATTCTTTTTTTAATCGGCCTGGGATGTGTTCCGATTGCATTTTCAAATCCCGCCCGCAACCTGATTTTTGCCACCGGATCAGGTAAGCAATTCAAAGATACTGAATACGTTACAATTTATGACAGCACCAAAGTAAGGATGCAGGAAAGTGGGCTAAGCTATTACCAGGAGCATCGCTTGATAAAAATCCTGACGCCATCCGGAGGGAAGAGTTTTAATGCTTTTAAATATGACTACGATCCGC
>CAIYES010000046.1 GCA_903925275.1 uncultured Bacteroidales bacterium | reverse complement strand
TGTCACTTGTCACTTGTCACTTGTCACTAAGTGTACAGTCCTCCATTTACATTAATTACTGCCCCGGTGATGTATGAAGCCTCGCTGGAAGCCAGGAACCCAACAATGGCTGCAACTTCTTCGGGTTTTCCAAATCGTCCCATGGGGATTAAAGCTTTGAGTTGGTGCTCATCCAGGTCTTTGGTCATATCTGTTTTAATGAAACCTGGTGCGACTGCATTTACCGTCACGTTTTTCTTGGCAATTTCCTGTGCAAGTGCCTTGGTGGCGCCGATTACACCGGCCTTGGCGGCTGAATAGTTGGCCTGGCCCGGCAAACCTTTCAAACCCGAAAGAGATACCACATTGATGATCCGGCCCATCTTTTTCAGGAGCATTTCTTTCAACAGGAAACGGGTGACGTATAAAAAGCTGTTAAGGTTTGTATTGATAACATCGTGCCACTCTTCGTTTTTCATCCACATCACCAAGGCATCATGACGGATACCGGCATTGTTTACCAGTACCTGGATGTAGTCCCCATCATGTGTCATCTTCCATTGGCCAAGCGCTTGTTCTATTTCATCCTGCGACGACACATCGAATTTCAGGATCTCGCCTTGGCCGCCTTTTTCCTGAACAAGTTGCAGGGTAATATCAGCTTCCTGCCTGTTTGTGTGGTAGTTGATCAGCACAGAAAAACCCATCTCAGCCAGTTTGATGCAAACAGCTCTTCCGATACCCCGTGATCCACCGGTAACCAATGCGTATTTCCTTGATAATATTTTAATAAATGTAAATCACTTTACCCTTCCAGCGGAAATTTCGGTTTATTCTCGAGAATATAGTCCGCAATTTGCTGTATTTCTTTGTATTTGGTTGTGTCTTCCGTAAATTTTGGAACTATTTTCCTCAGGTCTTCAAATTTTTTGCGTGAATAAACAGAGAGTTTAGGCTTGAACTTCATAAAATCGATGGCCTGGAGGATAGCGATCATGTGAATCGATAATACAATATAAGTATGATCGATCACCCGCTTGGTCATCATGGCGGCATTGGTGCCCATGCTCACGATATCCTGATTGTCGTTGTTGTTTGTGATGCTATGGATAGACATGGGGAAACACATGGTTTGATTTTCGGCCACTGTTGAAACGGCTGTAAACTGCACGCCTTGCATTCCCAGGTTATAACCGAGTTTGCCAAGGTTGACAAACGGCGGAAGTTTCTGGTTCATTTTGTCATTCATCAGGTAATTGAGCTGACGTTCGGCTAACATCGACAGTTTTGTAACTGCGATTTTAAGCTTATCCATCTCCATGGCAACATAATCTCCATGGAAGTTTCCGCCGTGGAACACGTTTTTAGCATCACTGTCGATGATAGGGTTGTCGTTGGAAGAGTTGACCTCGTTGATCAGAACCTTTTCGGCGTTAAGGATGGTATCAAGAATAGGTCCCAGAACTTGTGGTACACAACGCAGGGAGTAATATTCCTGTACTTTGTGAGTAAATACTTCAACCTCTTCAGTTTTGCCGTTGTACAAATGGTCGGCACGACGGCGGATAAGCTGGCTGTCCTGAAGGATCGAACGCATCATGCGCGCCACCTGATTTTGCCCGTAGTGCGTTTTCACACGATTAAGCCCGTCGGAGAAATGGTCGTCGTAGGATTCAACGATCTCATTGATCATGGATGAGGCCAGTACAGCCCAGTCGAGCAGGTTCTTCGCATGTACGATATTGATCATTCCGATGCCGGTCATGGCTGAGGTACCGTTGATGAGCGACAAGCCTTCACGGATATGCATCTTTATTGGCGTCAGTTTCTCTTTTTGAAAAACCTTGTCGGTAGGCTGCAGTTTGTTTTCGTACCATATTTCCCCTTCACCAATCAGGTTGAGCGCAAGATGAGCAAGTTGAACAAGGTCACCACTGGCACCCACACCTCCATGTTCGGGGATGTACGGGTTGATGTTTCGGTTTATCAGTTCTTTGAGCAATTCAATAACTTCGACATGAATCCCTGATTTGGCCTGTAGAAAAGTGTTTAATCTTGCCAACATTGTTGCCTTGGCATAAATTTCAGGAAGAGGCGTCCCGCAACCTGCACTATGGCTGCGGATCAGGTTATACTGGAGTTGAAGTTCACTATTTGCTTTGATTTTATATTGCGCCATCGGCCCAAGGCCGGTGTTAATTCCATAAATAACTTTTCCTTTGGCAAATTCCTTCAGAAACTTATAGTTTGCCTCAACTTTGGCCACTGCTTTGGGGTCGAGTTCGATTTTTTCACCAAGGAAAATAATCTTGAAGAAATCGTCGGGAGTAAGATTCAGTATTCCTACGTTTATCATTGTTTCGTTATATCTATCGGATTGTTAAATCCGAAAATCAAATTTGCAAAGGTATGATTTATTTTGAAAATAGTGTTATCTTTGCACCCCGAAACGTCGGAAGCAGAACGAAGAAAGCAGGATGTTTTTCGTTCTTCATTATTCGTAATCAACATGGCCCTGTAGCTCAACTGAATAGAGTAGCTGACTACGGATCAGCAGGTTGGGGGTTTGAATCCCTCCAGGGTCACTGAAAAACAGCCACTTACATCTTTTTGTAGGTGGCTGTTCTCATTATAAATTCCATGCCTGGCTATTTGCTCCTTGCCCCCTTCCATAAAATATTATACATTGCCTTGAAGAAGTATTTTACATCGGTAGTAAACGGATGTTTCTCATAGGCAGTAAGATATTCCATTTCGTTCTTCTCAATATCTTCCAGCTTCTCGGGAGGTGGATATTGTGCATAGTATGGCGGAATGAGGCCGGGTTTCCCTTTTACACGTTTTATTTGAAGTTCTTCTGAATAAAGACTGAAGTAATGTTTGCTCAGCGGGCGAACGCCTACGAGTTTCATATTGCCTTTCATGATATTCAGAAGCATGGGCAGTTCGTCAAGCCAGAATTTACGCAATATCCGGCCTATCGTTGTAACTCTGAAATCGTTCTTAAACTTTCCTCCTTCATCCAACTGATTGCTTTCGTACACAAACCCTTGAATGTATTCAGAATATGCATGCATGGTTCGCAGCTTGTATACATTGAATTCTTTCCCGTTTAAACCAATCCGGCGAAGGCGGATCAAAACACCATAGTTAGGCGTGTCATCGAAATAGGGTGTCCTGATTTTTTGTGTTTTCCAGTATAACAGATCCCCAATCGGTTTTTCTTCCGTAATTTTAAAACCGCAGGAGTACAGGCGCCCAAGGGTTTCGGTGCGTGACATCACCCTGTTCTTGCCACGCGTAATGAGAAAATAGAGCTTGCGGGTCATGACAAGTTTCGGAAAGACCCGGTTTAATATGAAATCAACCATATATACCAGGTAATTGATCAGGGGTGGGAATTTCGCGAGAATTCGCTGTTTACGAAGCCAGTAAGTTTCAACGCAGCCAATAAAAATTCCCCCCTCAGGTAATTTTGTATTGACGGTTTCAAAAAATTTATTGATTCGTCGCAGATTGTTGATCCTTTGAAGGTTGACCAACCCAGTGTAAAACCCTGTAGGATGGTTGATGATATTGAAGCGTGTATCAGTGGAGAGAATGAAGTTTTTCGGATTGGTGATATCCATTTGGCTATGGATCCATGTAAAGGCTTCTTCTCCAGACTCTTCGATGATTGCATCACGAAGAACGTTGAATTTCCGGGGAACAGAAAGTACTTCTGGATGTGGGGCAGGGGCGATAACCACACTTTGTTCCTCGGGAATCTCAAGCCCGATCCAGTCTTTGAGAAATACCGAATTCTGTATAGATACGAAAAGGTGACCGGCGATGATTTCAAAAATGGTGATGCCGGCAACAGTTCCGAAGAGGACGAAGCGTGAGAAAAAAGTGACCTGGAAAAGAACCATGATGAGCGTTATGCCCGAAAGGATGATGAAGTTAGAAAAAATAATAGAAAAAAATACCTCACGTTGATTGCTTTTTTCACCAATACGGAACTTGCGGGTGAGCACTGACATGAGCAGCCATAGCATTGGGAATGATATGTATATAAAAATGTAAGACCCGTCATGATGTTTCAGCGAGAGGCTACCATGAAGATATGCAGTAAACAATGTGCATATTAATACAAGGAATAAATCGAAAATACCGAGAAGGATACGGGTCCGGTCAACAGGCTTCATCGTGAATAATTATTGTACAAATCGGTGATTAACAGCAGCCATTGATTTTCATATAAACAGTGTATTAATATGATTGACATGAATGTTTTATTTGATAAGATTAAAACGGTAACTGATGGTTCCGGTAAAGGAATCGAAGTTCATAGTTCCTGCTGTAAGAAAGAGGTGTCTGAAGCAGATAAACCTTAAGCCTGCATTGATCGAAACGCCGTCGTAATCAAAAAGCAGATTCATCCATTTAAGTTTGTCGTGGTTAAGCGAAAAGCCCCCAAAGGGTCCGATGAATTCATTGTTTTTCCAGAAAAAATTACTAGCTCCCCAACCGATGGTGGAGCCAAGGTCAAGATGCAGTTTCGGTAAGTGAAAATTCTTGGTAACCACTATATATGATGCTCCGAAATGACGGGCAGCACCATTTTCAAGTGAGGTTACCACATCATGAAGACCTAGTGTAACAGCCGGAATCCACTTTTTTTCTTTCAATATCCTGAACCGGATGGTTGGAACGCGGTCGACAACATGGTTAGTTCCCGACGGGATGTTCAGTTGTCTGGTAACCCTTAAATCAACCTCTACAAAGGACAGGAAAGTAAGGCTTACATAAACGGCAAGGGCATCATACCTGAAATTTGTATATGGAAGATGTTTTTGAGGCAAAAAACTTGTCCCGAAAAGAAATGTTCCATCTTCGTTGAAGGTAGCAATAGGAATTCTTACATACCCTGATATCCCGGAAACCGACTGTGATCTGACAGCAAGAGAAAATGATAAAGTAAAACAGGTAACCAATACCCAACAAGAATAATTAAATTTCACGCATTATCATCTTATTGCTATGACATGTTTTAACACACCACGTGAAAATTTTATTTTCCACCACCTCCCTGGTCGTGAACATACTGCCAGTAACTGCCGGACCGATAAACTTGTTTCTCAATGCTGCCAACAGTAGTCATTCCATTGATGGTAGTGGTCATAGGCATTTCCTGTATGTTATAATTGACCTTAGGTACCCACCGGTAATAGCTGGACATTGTTGATTTAACCGGAGCAAGTGAATCGGGTTTATACCCGATATAATTAAAAGTAAACAGGGTAGCATCGGTAAAAGAAATTCTTACACCATTGATCCTTGTATTCTGCGATGCGATATTTTTCAGATAGGAAAGTGAGACTGTTTCTGGTGTTCCATCGGGGTATTCATTCTTTGCAAGGTATGTAAGATCAATGTCCGACAACGTTGGGTCAAGTGCAAGGGAAACCGTGGTACCGCTGTTTCCTTGAGTTTCAGAAAAACTTCCGGTTACCGCCAGTGAATATGTACCAAAATCAGTAATTTGAACAGTGGCAACGTTTGTCACGTGATCAATTGTTGCCAATATTCCGGTGCTAACCCAGTTGTTTGTCGCGATATCATACCGTATCAGAGGCAGATTATCAACGGTTGGATCAGCGAATGGCATTGCAAAGTGCAATTCAACAGCCTTTCCTGCAATGGTTCCGGTTGGGCCGATATTCACTGCACAGAGGTTAAGTGTGTTGACCGGAGCATAACCGGGCACATCAATCCCGGTGAGTCGGGTAAAGGTAACATTGATATTCCCGGAAAAAGCGCCTGCCGGAATTCCAAGGGAAGTTTTACCATCGGAAATAAGGCTCTCCGGATCAGTCATCATCAGTATTCCCCCTTGGGAGCCGATGGAAACAGGCTCTGCCAGTGGTTTAAGCATGATGGTGTTTACCAAGGCACTATTGTTTCCTACGGTCGCTGATGCAAAACCGAAGCCATAACCATCAGCAATCACGCGAACATCATAGGTACCATTACCCATTGTTTTACAATTTACTTTATAAAGACCATTTGCATCCGTGGTGAGAATGGTTTGTCCAGTAAAATAAACTGTAGCATTGGCGATCCCTGTGTGTGTGTGTGAATTGATGACGCTGCCTTTGAGCCAGAATTCACCGCTTTGTTGTTCCGGATTGTTGATATCTGAAGCTTTTTTGCAGCCTTCCGTCAGGAGGAGCAGAAAGAAAGCCGGCAGTAGCGCGAAAAAAATCGTGTTCCTGATGTCTCTTTTCATGACTTTAGTTTGTTAAATTATCGAATATCACAATGTTGGTTATAAACATGTAAATTAATACGTGTCAAAGATAAAACTTTTTTCCGAAATTCATCATAATTTGTCAAAAATTTTTCTTCTTTTAATTATTTATAATCTCTTTTCCTAACTGTGTCCTTATGTAATCCGGGTTCATATTAAACATCAATTCTTCTGTCCCGCTTCCTGTGGTAAAAGTTCTCCCGTATGATGGCAGTCCTTTTGCACGGTATTCCCACGGTACATAAGGGGCAGGACGAACGCGGATATGGTTTTTAGTGCCATATCTCCGTGGTGGTAAAGGAACAACGAAATTGAACCCGCCGTTTACTACGTCCCCGGTGCGCATCGCAAAAAAACCAATAGAAATTTCGTTGAACTGCCGAGCAACATCCACCCTGAACCCCTGGTCACGGCCAATAAACCTACCGTATCCGGCACGGATGGTGAGGTCATACCTGGCGAACCGCCAGGAGGCGTTACAAAACCATGTGACAACATTTATAGGTGTATAGGTGAACATGCCCTCCAGCAACTGTACCTGGCCGGTATAGCCGAGCGTTGCGTCAACCTTCATTTTTCCGTTGAACAGGAACTTGACAATTTCTCCGCTGAGACCGTACCGGTCGCGGGTAAAATGACCGGCGCTCACCGAGGAGTAAAACTGGTAAGGAAGGCGAAATGTCTGACTCAGCACAACCAGCCCCGGACGAATGGTATTGCCTTGGCGATCGCCGATCAGGTTGTTGTAAAGAGGGAAGATTACCTGGGCGGTTAAAGACATTCCTTTTAAAAAGGTAATATTCACTTCAGGAGCAACATTGAACTGGATCTCTAAAGGGTGTTTGAAATTTCCGAATTGAACCAGCAACTGCGGGATAAAAATAACATCGAATTTGTTAAAAGATCTGTTTGTTGATTTCAAATGACCAATGGTAGCATTGTACCCGCGGTCGGATGACCGTGCGACAACTGAATCGGCAAAAACCACTGCTGACATGCGTCCTTTCAGGAGATTGTCATAATGTTTTCGCGACACGATAACGGTGGTTAACTGGATTCCGGTACGAAGCAGGGTCAGAGAGACCACAGCATTGGTATCCAGCCCTGGCATAACCAGTTTTAATATCTCTGCAACAGCACGGGGTTCCCAACGCCATACCCGGTTTTCAAGGCCGAGGAATATGGTATCGTTCCGACAGGCTACGCGTATATTTTCATAGCCTTTTTGTGCCACAATCCGGCTGATAGATTCACTGCAGTCGCTTGTCAGGTTCTGGCCATGAAGTAAAAATATCGGAAATGTCATTGCACAAACCAGAATGATTATTTTTAAAAGCATACTGACATCTGAGCAGTTAGCGTGGTCAAAGGGATTGCCGGAATCTTTTTTGTCTTCAATTTTCAACATGGTAATATCGGCCAGCATATTAAGTATTTCCTACGGGCAAAGGTAATCTTTATTTTATTTTTCATCCTTTCGCCCTGATAAAACCCGTTCTTATAATAATAGATATTGATTGAGCGCAATCACGCCAGTGATGTATATGGTCAGCAATCAACCACGAAATGGCTTAACATAATTAACCGTGGGTGAAGCCTAGGGTTGTTGCAATTCACGCCCAACTTTAGCCCTGAAAGGGCGGCATATTGCTGCTACAGTGAAATATATCGCCCTTTCAGGGCTCAGGTTTGGATTGTAGCATGATTTCCGTGGGCTTCACCCACGGTTAATAATATTAAGCGCTTTCAGCGCTGATTCTTTATTTACTGGTCTTTTAGTAATTTCATCCTTTTACTGGTATGATTGTGCTCAATCAGTTAATAGATAAAGGATAGTTCACCTGAAAAGGAATTGCCTTTTTATGCTGTTGGTTTTTTGGACGTTACATTTTTAATGAAAGGTACTTTGAATTAAGATAGTACCCCGAGAGTACCAGGTCAGGGTTCAACCAATTGCCTCTCCAATTTCGGAAATATTAATCCCGTTTTGAGAAAAAAAGGAATAATTATCCTGAATTAAAATATTTAAAATCAAATCGTTAATAGAACAACTCAGAGATGGAATGGTTATTGCAGCATAGTGTCGTTTTTAACGAACTATGGACATTCAAGAATTCAGAAGCCTAAAAGGTCTTCGTGTTTTGATTGTGGAGGATAACTCCATTTACAGACGTCTGTTCTCTCATATACTTTTACAATGGCATGTTTCGACTGGATTAGCAGAGAATGGAAAAATCGCTTTGGACATGCTGGCCAAAGATTTCTACGACGTGGTACTCATGGATCTGATGATGCCCGAATTGGATGGATATGAGGCCACCCGTGCAATCCGATCTCTGGAAGGAAACTATTACCGGAATTTACCAATCTATGCGTTCAGTACAAGTCCTGACCAGGAAAAAATCATGGAGAGCGCAATGAATGGTCAAATTTCCAAATTTCCATTGGATATTGAGGGATTGTATCAAACGATCTCCACCTATCACAAATAATTCAGTGATTCGTCACATTTCACATTTCACATTTCAGATTTCAGATTTCACATTTCAGATTTCACATTTCACATTTCAGATTTCATGGCGTGAGATTACGCTTTGAAGCTATGGATTGTGCTGACCTGGAATTTGAGTTTTTCAAATGGAGTATTTTACGGATCAAGAGGAAAATCTGGGGGATTACATTTGAAATTGAAATCGACCTGGTGAAAAAGAATCTGGAAAAATCACTGCAATCTTAGAACCCCATCGGGGTGATATCTTTGTAGCAAGAGAAAAGCGGACCATTTCAAGAGCCCCATCGGGGCGACAT
>CAIYES010000045.1 GCA_903925275.1 uncultured Bacteroidales bacterium | reverse complement strand
CTTGAAATTTTCTGACCGCGAAGCGTTAAACCGGATCGATTGGATAATGTCCAGGGTGTTGGTCAGATTGACTGCCAATCTGAATACACTGAAAGCGACCGTTTCTTGTCGCCCTTGACTGTTCCAAGCTACAGCGCCTTACCAGCTGGAAGCCCTGTCGATGTAGGTAGCTTTGTAAGGATTTCAAGTATTATATTGTGGGGTGGGGTTTTGCTCTTTCTTTTGCTTCTTTTCTTTGAGCGGACACAAGAAAAGAAGTCGATTTTTGCCGTTTTGCAAAATCTCCACGAAGTGCCCGCCACGCCTTATCGGGAAGTGCAATTGCACTAACTCGGGAATAGGGATATGTACATTGATTCTGAATATATTAGGATTCAAAAAGCAGTTTGCAGGCATACGGTTTGCTCGCATGGCCGGTTAATTGCTTTAAAAAAGTTGACAAGGAATTCTACACCATCATGAACGGCAAACAATTTTTAAAAGACAACTGCGGCAAAAATCTCGGGTTACTATTTCCATTTGGCTGGTTGGACCCATTTTTTTCCCGGAAATGAAAATTTGATAGGGATTTTGATAAAAAAAGTTTCCCCAATCCGCCGTAAAAATAACTGCAATGCAAAGTCGGAAAAAGTCGGATTGCCCCTCGTAAAACTCAATGGTAACAAGGAATTTCGTAGAAAAATACAGGGCTGGAAGATGGTTTCTTTTGCTTCGTTTCTTGCCATCCGCACAAAGAAAAGAAGTCCGGCGAAATAGCTTTTATCAAAAATATTTTGTCATCTCATTGATTATGATAATATTAAGGGCTAAAAATTCCCTTAAAATTATCAAATCCTCACAGAGTGCACGCCCCGCCCTATCGGAAAATGCAATTGCACTTTTTCGTTTTTTCAGGGTTATATGAATTGACTTTGTTTGTATAAATTCAGGTAATCAGATAGTTAATGAATGTGCTCCCCTACAAACCAATGGCATTCCAATAAAAAGAGGGGAGGCCTTGGATCATTAACCCGGAATCAGGATGATCCCCTAGCATTGATTATTGACATCTACTAAAGTCGTATGAAAAAAAATGAAGGGAATGGTAGGGAACCTGGAACGAGTTTATCGGACGTTCATCAAAAATTCATTGAAGTCTTTATGATCAGGATAAATGACCGGCGCCCAGTCTTTGACCTGATCGCATTTGCTAACGATCTTTTGAGATGCCGCCATCCCTGCCGGGTCATTGTCCAGGAATAGATTCACTTCATTTGTCTGCTGCAATTCAGTTTCGATCCGTGGCAAAAAAGATAATGAGTTTAAAACAATCGTCCGGAACCTTGGGATCTTGTTATAATGGGTGCAGCAGGATAAAAAATCCATGAATCCCTCAAACACATTTAAAATGGAATTATCGGCGCCGGGAATGGTGGTAAAGTATTTTGGACTCGAACCTGTTTTAAAGAAGGTGTTTCGCAATTCATAACCGTCTTTATCATTTTTAAAAGCCAGGGCGAAGTACTTCCTGTCATGGACAGTATAAAAGGCTTCTTTCAAAAACAGCTGGGCAAACGGAAGTGCAATTGCACGTGATTTCAGATATTGAATCAAAACCGGATTGCGTAACGATTGTATACGATCAATCTTAATTTTGCCCGATTCATCAGCAGGGCAGGACTGAATATAATTTACAGGGGAGAAGGAATTTCCACCAATAATATCAATGGTTTCCCTGAAGCTTGTATGGTGCAATTTCATAACCAGGTCTATTAAATTGCCTCCTTCACCGCTCCCGAAATCGTACCAGACATTCCTGGATAGATGCACTTTAAAGCTGGGAGTCTTCTCCTGGCGCATGGGACTGATGAACCATGCATTTCCATACTGAATTTTGATGGGCTTGTGACCGTTTTGATTCAGGTAGTCCATTAAATGAGTTTTCCTCGCCTCTGAGATAATCATTGGGATTTTGTTTTTCACTATATTCGACTGCTATTCTGATGGTTAAAAAAAAGAGAATATTTTTATTCTTATTGAAGTAGTTGGCAACTACACCTACTATCTTACTACATCCATTAAATATGAAGCTGTGTAGTAGGTTGTAGTAGGATTCATTGAAACACCTACTACAATGAAAACCCTTGATAATATTGATAAACAACATAATGTAGTAGGTGTAGTAAGTGAATATTAAACATTTTGTTCCTTAATAAAATAGCCATAAACCGGAAACGCGTTTCCCTGAACTCTTTTAGAGCCCTTCGGAAAACCCAGTTGAACAAGCGCTTTCCCAACTTTTTCAACACTTCTCAACTCCGCTCTGCGATCTGACATGGAGTACAGATAATCTCTGATTTCACTGGCAGTTCTGAAGGCATCGTTATCGAAATCCGTTCCGGGTGTCAGATATTTTTGGATGTATTCATACTCTACACTATTTTGCTGGAACTGCTGATTCCGGGTTTCATTTTCCTTTATTTCTTCTCGCGTCAGCTGAAATTTGAAACCACTCTTGTAAAGGGAGTATGCCTGGCTCCAAACCAGGTCTATCGGGATATCATAATAGGCAAAGTTGATTTTCTCAATCTCAAAACACAGCCATCGTACGCTCCCCGTAGTATCGGTGAGGAATGTATCTTCATTCGTTGATCCGACAAATGAAGCCCTGCGGGGATCAGTTTGCGCTTTACGTGCAAAAGGATGACGAACCCTGACACTGTCTTTGGAAAAAAGGCTTTTCAGCTGATTAAGCTCGAATTTAGTACGGGAACTTAGTTCATCCAGGTTGATAATGATGTTTTCACACAGGCTGATCAACCCGTCTTTGTCTCCTGGAAGTGACTCAGTATAATAATTGTGAAGAGCCGGTGGACAAAAGTACCGGCAGTAGGTGCTTTTACCGGTATGCTGTACGTGTCCCACCAAGATAAAGGCATGTTTATTAAATGACCGGTCATCGATGGCACAGGAAATCATGCGCACAAACATCTTTTTTAAATGGTGGTCAAATTGCTCCTGATCTAAAGCTTTCACATGTTTGGCCAGTGCATCGATATAGTCCCTGTCACCGGGATTCCAGGCAGACAGCCCTGCCAGGTAATGTTTAAATGGATTGTAAGTCTCAACAAACTCCGAATTGAGCAACGCGCAAAGGTTTCCAAACGAAATCCGGTAACCATTTGTCAGTAATTGGATGTAGAGATTGTTCTCATTGAGCACTTTGTAATCAGGTTCCCCCTTTTTACGCCCTTCGACAACGCCGGTGATTTCGTTAAATCGAAGGTCATACCAGTCCTTAAGCGCTTCCTGAACCTCTACAATCGCCAGAGGTTTTCTATTTTCGGAAGTTGTTTCTTCTGTGTTCTTTTGTTTTTTCATCCGAGAGGTTATTTGCCCGGGCAATCAACACTGGTTGATATACCTGGCACATGAATATATTCTGTGAATTGAAAACGGCTAGGGATGTTTGGTTAAAAGGATCTCCGATTCTTTTTTACAGAAATATAGGCGTCAGCAACGGCCTCAATCTCGGAATTGGTCTTTTTCCTGCCGGATTTGATCCATCCGGTAAGCTCCTGGTGGGAAAAATACAAGCGGTTGCCTCGTTTACAAACGGGAACTTCTTTCCGTTGTACCAAACCATAAACGGTAGGGACCGACAAATGGAGGATTGCAGCAGCCTGCTTGATTGTTAATAATTGGTCGGCTTCGGGTAGGGGAGAGTTACTTTTTGAAAGTAACAGCTGTTCAATGATTTCCAGTTTATCAAATAACTGGCTTACAGCTTCGGGTAATTTTTCAAATGTCATTTCCATTGCGTACATGTTTAATTTGTGAAACATGCAGCAATGTTACCGGGACGGTTAGCAGGGTTGCAATATGGTTGGGAGTAACATGGTCAAAACCCGGTTAAGATTTTATATTTTGCTGATCAGATAAGTTCCCGTCGCTTTTTCGAGTATGATGTTCAGAACAGGCTTTTGACACTTATCTTTTCTGGTTGACATGATTTCGCTCAGATAAGGCAGTGTGTATGTTTTCAGTTTATTCCGGTAACGGTACGAAAAATTTATGCTAATCCAGTATTCAAGCTCCTTCTTCTGGCAACCTCTGATGATATCGCAATCGTATAATTGTTTGAATGCATCCGCCAGACGGTTTCCGGAGCCAAGGAATAACAAAGGTTTAGGAGCATTCTCGCCGCCGTTTAGCAGCGCATAAAACTCAATTTGATCTTCCGGAGAAAAAAAATCCCGGAGGATCTCATAAATTTCAGCTATCGATTCGTTAACAAAGATAGGTTTGATAACTGGCATGGCAGGTTCCAGTTGCTTTGTTGTTGGTTTGGTTATGTCTGTCAGTTCTTCGCGTTCCCTTATTGGGCTAAGGTTGATCGTTTCCAGGATGAAAAAACGGTCATTGCAAATTTCAAGAAATGGGATGTTATACAGAATGCAATAGTCCTGGATTACCACGAAAAGTAATGAAAAGAGATAGTGGGCCCTGACTTCTGAAATTCCCAGGTCATCCGATACATCCTGCCCTTTGTACCAAATTGGATAATATAGTTCATCGATTTCGAGATGCACGGGTTCAATATCTTCAAATTTTTTAGGAATAACGATTACCCTGTCGAGTTCATCGATGTAAAACATGAGAAGATCCTTCTTCTCCTGGAATGTCGATTTTGTTAAAAGATTTAACCCAAGCTCCCTCCTGAAGGGCTCGACGAATTCTTCATGCAGGTTGGTATCCATCCCGGCAAGTACTTCTATTTTCTGTGGGTCGTCGTCCTGTTGAAAGGAAAGTATATTCAGGCATTTATCCAATGCATTGGTTTTCATAAGGATTTTGGGATATATAGTGGGTGCGGAAAGCTAAAATTTTAATACTATTTTGTCTGTGGCATCACGTTTGGCCTGGTTTATAATCTTGGTATAAACCTGGGTCGTTCTTGGATCCCGGTGTC
The DNA here is from genome assembly GCA_903925275.1 of uncultured Bacteroidales bacterium. Taxonomy (GTDB): domain Bacteria; phylum Bacteroidota; class Bacteroidia; order Bacteroidales; family FEN-979; genus CAIVAT01. The sequence goes on along the minus strand of CAIYES010000045.1, from coordinate 3,924 downwards.
CAAGCATTTTTGAAACAGTGTAAAAATCTGTTCCATTGCTTAGCTGCAATGTTGCGTAGGTATGCCTGAAACAATGAAATGTTATATTCTTTGTGATCCCGGCAGACCCGATCCATTGGGCTAAATGTTTATTGGAATAAGCAGAATAGGTAAGCCCATTAAAAACTTTTTGATTTGGCTCTTTGCGCTCCCCCATCAGGTTATAGGCTTGTTCAGAGATTGGCATCATTTCTACGCCATTTGTCTTTTGCTGGGTGAATTGGATAAAGTATCCGTTACCATTGATAAATTCCACTTCACCCCATGTAAGTTTTGCAATATCTCCGAAACGGAATCCGGTGAGTGCAGAGAATAAAGCTGCATTTTTTAACAAAGGGTTTAGACAATCCTTCTGTATAAGGTTATTCAATTCTTCCAATGTTAAGAAATTCCGATGGGTTTCAGCTTCCTTAATACGATCGATCCTGGCATTTAAATTATAGCGGAGAAATCCGTCTTTGTGCGCCTGTTTAAGCGTTGCTTTAAATTTGTTGAAATAGGAAAAGGCTGAATTTTGAGAAAGTTTTACTTTTTCGCTTCGGTTACTGTGGGTGTTGCAGAGGTAATCCTTAAAATCATTGCAGAATTTTTCATCAAGATCAACAAACTTTAATTTTCCGCCGGTGAATTTTTCTAGATAATGATACGCCGAAACCCAGTTATCATGGTTGGAGGCCTTCCTTTTTTCCTTCAGTTCACAGAAATATTGTAAAAAGGAGGTATTCTCCATTTCCCTGATCTTTAACTGGGCCTTCTCGTAACCGGTGTATATTTCCGGCTTATTCAGTTGATTATCCCTTTTCTGCCTGATCTGTTCAGCAATCTGAAGGGTTTCCTCATTATGCTTTTTATCAATTGGGTTCAACTTGATTTTTTTTGGTTCACCCTTCTTACCCAAAATAGGAATCAATCGTTTCTGTTCCTTGCCATTTTTATCAAGGTACATTTGTTCTTCAGTCTCATTTTCATTGAACAGGAACAGGTTCAGGAACTCCCTGCGAGTGGGTTTGTCCGTTTCAGGATGGAGGATCGGAGGATAAAAATCGAGGTACAGACTATGCCTGTTATCCGATATATTCTTAAATCTTAGCTTTACTTTGGTAACCATATATATTATTATTTCAGTATATTATCGATCATATTTTTCGGAACATAAGCGAACCAGCCTTTTTTTATTTTTGGTATTTTGTTCCTTTTAATCAGTGATTGCAAAGCGCCTTCAGAAATACCATACTTTTTTTGAACCTCGGTAAGATTATACCAGTCATTTTCGTCAAATTCAACATCATCATCTTCACTTTCAATTTCCTTAGTATCAGATTCAACCGGAAACAGAACAAAAAATTTGTCAATTTCTGATCGCTTAATGATTGTTTTCCTTTGTGCGAGATTTACCCCTTTGATCGTCCCCATGTTAATAAGGCGGTAGACAGTAGGCAAAGAACTATTCAGAAGTTTAGCAACATCCTTAACCGTTAAAAACTCTTTTGCTTTAATCTCGTCAAGAGGTTGTGCTTTAACCTGCTTGATTTCTTTGTTACTCGTTTCAATTTTTTGAGCTCTGATCCTTGCTTTGTACCCTCGTTTCGCGCAATTATCGCCACAAAATTGTGTAACGGTTGTCCTGGCTGTGAACTCCTTTCCACAGAATTGACAGATTCGTTGTACCTTAATATTAGTACTCATTTAGCATATTTTAATATAATTAAGATAAAATAAGTATCATGTTTTCGCCAATAATTCAATGGAGGTACAAAACAGGTCCTGTTTTTAATTTGAGGTACAACAAAGGTACAAACATATACAGAACGGATCACTAACGGTACGCAAAAGATATTAACAATAATAATTAAAAAAGCCCATATTTACTGGGCTTTACGTTACTTATACAGTTTTGGTTATGTGTTCGTTTTGTGCCGGTTACTTTCCGATGCAGAACCTCGAAAAAATATTTCCCAGAATATCATCTGTCGTGATTTCGCCCGTGATCTCGCCGATGTGATGAAGTGCAAGGCGGATGTTGCTTGAAAGAAGGTCGGCGGGGATGTTCCGGACCAGGCCTTGTTCAACTTCAACTATTGCTTCAATTGAACGTTGTAATGCTTCGTAATGCCGCGTGTTGGATATGACCAGTCCGTCGTTTATTCCGCTTATGCTTACCTTGCTTACAAGACTTTCGGCGATCTGGTGGATGTTCTCGTGGCGCTTGGCTGAAACAAAGATGGTTTCCTGGCTCACGAAGGATGTGAACCCCTTTGGAAGCTTCTTTACCTTATCGATTTTGTTGCCGACCAGGATAAGATGTCTTAAAGGATTTTCGGCAATGTCTTTGAAATCTTCAAGTGCGTTAACAACATCTTCGAACGATTCCTTTGTGGCATCGAAAACATACAGCACCATGCTTGCCTCACTAATCTTTTGCCATGTTTTTTCGATCCCCAGGGTCTCGATCTCATTTTCGGCAGCCCGCAAGCCGGCAGTGTCGATAAAGCGGAAGCTGAACCCGCCGATCACAATAGTGTCTTCGATCGCATCGCGGGTAGTCCCCGGTATTTCTGAGACGATCGCTTTTTCTTCATTCAGGATGGCATTCAGCAGAGTTGATTTGCCGGCATTCGGCTTGCCTATGATTGCCACGGGAATACCTGTTTTGATAACATTTCCTAGTTTAAAGGAACCGAGCAAGGATGAAATCTCGCTTTTCAATGTTTTCACCAGCCTGATAAGCCCTCCGCGGTCGGCAAATTCAACATCTTCCTCGCTGAAATCGAGTTCCAGTTCCAGCAGTGAAACAAAATCTAACAGCTGTTCGCGAAGAGCCTTGAGCTTTTTCGAAAATCCGCCTCTGAGCTGGGTAAAGGCCAGTTCATGCGACATCTTCGAGTGGGCTGAAATGAGGTCGGCTATACCTTCGGCCTGTGTGAGGTCGAGTTTCCGGTTGAGAAACGCCCTTAGAGTAAATTCTCCGGGATTGGCCATCCGCAGTCCATGATCAAGCAAGACTTCCATGATCCGTTGCTGCATATAAACCGAGCCATGTACCGAAAGTTCGGCCACATCCTCACCGGTGTAGGAATTGGGAGCCCTGAAAATACTCAGCAGAACATCATCCAGAGGCCCTTCATCAGATATGATAGTTCCATGGTGGATGGTGTGGGAGGCTGCTTGCTGTATTGATTTTTTTTTATTTGACGGGCGGAAGATGTTTTCCAGGGTTTTAAATGTATCCGGTCCGGAAATGCGGGCTACAGCAATAGCGCCTGTTCCCGGGGCAGTCGAGATCGCACAGATGGTATCGTTAAGTTGAAAGCGGGCCATAAGGCACAAAAATATCAAATTAAACATTGCCGGTGTTTCAAAAGAATTTAATTTTGGCATGAAAATATTTTCTATGAGCGTACTTGTTGATGAACATTCGAAGGTCCTTGTCCAGGGCTTTACAGGGCATGAGGGATCCTTTCATGCTGGCCAGATGATTGAATACGGGACTAATGTAGTAGGGGGTGTCACTCCGGGCAAAGGTGGGACCATCCATCTTGATCGCCCGGTATTCAATACCGTATCTGATGCCGTAAAGGCCACCGGGGCTAATGTTTCGGTTGTTTTTGTGCCTCCTTCAATGGCTGCCGACGCGATCGTAGAGGCTGCTGTTGCAGGGATAAAACTTATTGTATGTATTACCGAGGGTATTCCCGTGATTGATATGGTTACGGTTAAGGAATACCTTAAGGGCCACGATGTACGGCTTATTGGTCCGAATTGTCCGGGTATCATAAGCCCGCCTCATACCAAGATCGGGATCATGCCCGGTTTTATTCACCAGAGAGGTTGTATCGGGATTGTTTCCCGTTCGGGGACTTTGTCATATGAAGCGGTTGACCAGAT
>CAIYES010000044.1 GCA_903925275.1 uncultured Bacteroidales bacterium | reverse complement strand
TTCTGGTCAGAAACATCCGCGATGACAATTTTAATGTGATAGGTCTGACAGGCAGTAACTGGTGAGGTTGCTGTAAGAACGGAGGTTCTTCCGTCAAATTCTATATCTGAGCCACCATTCCCGTTTAAATATTGCAGTTGTCTTCTTCCATTTGATCCGGTTATAATTCTGTCTGTAAACTGCCCATTGTCAATATAATACGACGGATTTGCCGGAGCTGTTCCACTTAATGTGGGCGAAATCCTGTAATAATAACGACCTGGAGCTGTTCCGAAATAGCCATTAACATCATCGGTGATCTTTGTCCAGGGTTGCCCGAAATTGGTTTGATAAGGGAGAATCGCAAGCAATTCGGCTGGATAAGCAGTTCCTGAGTTATTGCCTTGACCGTGGACACTGTTAATGGCGACCGGATTTGCCGTGCCGGGAATTAAAGCAATATTTTTTGTGCCAGTAATACCGGGGCCACTCAACAAAAATGCGAAGGCATCATTGGAGGCAGCTCCAACAAATTCGGCATATTCTTCGGATGCAAAAACATAGTTAAACTGAATTGTATTGCCTGCCGGAACAAAATCAAACTCCAACACAGCCGCATCAGCAGATGTACCACCCGAAATCGTATTAATATAGGTGTCCCCGGCTCCGCCATATTGTGTGGTAGTTCCAAAGTCCATATTAGGTCCTTCTGCGTCGTTAACATTTCCTGTTGAGAGAATGATCCCTTTTGATATCGGAAAAGTTGAACTGCCATTTGTAAAGTGACCTATTTGAGCGGAATTTCCTTTAAATACAACATTCGATGCTTTTAAACATCCATTCACCAATATATTTTGAACCAACTGAGCAGGTGTATATGTATTTTCGGGAAAATGACGGTTAACTGCAATTGAACCAGCCGGTGAAGTAATAATCGTTACAGTTGCTTCACTGGTCTGTTGAATTGCGCATCCTGTTAATGTGTTTGTTACCAGAATATTATAGGTTGTTGTAATTGTCGGACTTACAGCACTAAAACTAATGGCTGCTCCTGTCCCTGTAACAGATGTTCCTATAGCGGAAGTTCCTGTTCTTAATTGATAACTGTAAATACCGCCAGCCTGACTACCTGAAAGTGTTAAAACAGCAGTTTCCCCTGAAAGAATGTTTGCAGGACTTGCGCTTAAAGTGTAGGAGGCGGTGGGTAAAGGATTAACGATAATCTGGATAGAAGGGGAGGTATTGGTACACATACCTGAAGTAACCTTTCTTCTGTACCAGGTCGTTTGAGTCAGTGCAGCCGGAGTGTAATGCTGAGTATTGTTTGTTCCTGAGGCTGAGACAAATCCTGTTGAAGCACTACTTGTGCTGCTTTCCCAAAGATATGCATAGGCACCACTGCCACCCGTCGGTAATGACCCATTTAAGGCATTTGGTACTGCACCGTAACAAATTGACTGATTCTGACTCACTGTATTATTCGAACTTGCTGTATTGACAGTTATGGTAACAGCATTGGAAGTAGCTGGGTTACCTGTTAAACATGGAGACGCATTCGAAGTCATAACACAGGTTATAACATCGTTATTCACCGGATAATAGGAATAAGTTGAACTATTTGTTCCAACATTGATACCATTTACCTTCCATTGGTAAGCGGGTGAAGATCCACCGTTTACGGATGATACTGTGAAGGTTACCGATGTTCCGGCACAGATCGTACTTAATGAAGGAGTAATGGATAAACTTACAGGTAAATTTGGATTAACAGTTACCGTATGCGACGCACTTGTTGATGCGTTACAGCCTGAAGCAGTTGCAGTTATAATGCTTGTTCCACTCCAGCCTGAACTATAGGTCACCAAACCACTCCCAGCAACAATCGTATTCCCTCCGGTTATAGAAGTAGCATCCAAACTGTAAACAATACCGCTGGAATTTGCTGCAGTTGCTGCATATGTTACAGTTTCAAACCCTTGACAGCGGATGGAACTTGAACCAGACAAGAAAACAGGTGTGGAAACAGATGGTGTTACAACTATGAAACCTGTTTTTGTGATTGCTCCGC
>CAIYES010000043.1 GCA_903925275.1 uncultured Bacteroidales bacterium | reverse complement strand
CGAATATCGAATATCGAATATCGAATATTGAATATCGAATATCGAATAAAGGACACTAATTTTTAATTTTTAATTGATCATGGATTTCTCTTTAAACGCTGTTTCTCCGGTCGATGGCCGGTATCGCAAACTTACAGAGCCACTTGCCGCCTATTTTTCTGAAGGTGCAATTATACGTTACCGTCTGCTGGTTGAAGTAGAATATTTTATTGCTCTTTGTAAAATTCCGCTGCCTCAACTCAAAGGTTTCAACAAAAAGATGTTTCCAAAACTGCGTAATATCTATGAAAGATATGGTCAGGATGATGCGTTGCGTGTAAAAGAAATTGAGAAGCAGACCAACCACGATGTAAAGGCCATAGAGTATTTTTTAAAAGAGCAGTTTGATCTGCTTGGTCTGGAAACTTTCAGGGAGTTTATTCATTTTGGTCTTACATCACAGGATATCAACAACACAGCTTTCCCACTCGCAATGCGCGATGCCTGGCGGGATATCATAGAGCCCCTGCTCGAAACGATATACAGCGATTTACTTGCCCGGAGTCAGGACTGGCAGCATGTTCCAATGCTTGCTCACACCCATGGCCAACCTGCATCCCCTACCACGGTTGGCAAGGAACTTTATGTTTTCGTTGAACGACTCAGCATGCAACTGGCATTGATTGAAACCATTCCAATTTCTGCAAAGTTTGGTGGAGCAACCGGAAATTTTAATGCACACCATGCAGCCTATCCGGGTATCGACTGGGTTGCATTCGCCAATAAATTCGTCAATCAGACCCTTGGATTGGAACGCTGCCAGACAACCACGCAGATTGAGCATTACGACAACATGGCTGCATTTTTCGATAACCTGAAACGAATCAACACTATCCTCATCGACCTCGACCGTGATCTCTGGATGTACATTATGATGGAATATTTCAAGCAAAAAATTAAAGATTCAGAAACCGGTTCTTCCACCATGCCCCACAAGGTGAACCCGATTGATTTTGAAAATTCCGAAGGCAACCTGGGCATCGCCAATGCAATTTTCGAACATCTTTCGGCCAAGCTTCCGGTTTCGCGCCTGCAGCGTGATCTTACCGATTCTACCGTGATCCGCAACATCGGTGTCCCCATGGCTCACTCAATCATTGCGTATAAATCTCTGCTGAAAGGGCTCGACAAACTGATTCTGAACGAATCCGAACTTGCAAAAAAACTCAACCAGAACTGGGCGGTTATCGGTGAAGCTATTCAAACCATCCTTCGCCGTGAGAACTACCCCGATCCGTATGAAGCATTGAAAGCACTGACACGTGGCCACGAAGGAATTACACAATCAACGTTGCTGAAATTTATCGACGGGTTAAACGTTATCAAAACAGTAAAGGACGAATTGAAGGCCATCACACCTGAAAATTATATCGGGATCATACCGAACCTGGACAATCGGGAACCAAAAAAGGAATGAGAAATAAAGTCACCTCACCCTCAATTCCCCTTCTCCTTCAGGAGAAGGGGTTAGGGGTTGAGGTGGTTTTGGCTTTTAAGACCGGACTTTAAAATGTGAAATATGAAATATGAAATGTGAAATGTGAAAT
>CAIYES010000042.1 GCA_903925275.1 uncultured Bacteroidales bacterium | reverse complement strand
TAGTAATTTCAGCCTTTTACCATTAACGACCCCTCCCCTGACCCTCCCCTTGCATGGGAGGGAACAGAGAGGAGTCGTTGCTTAGCGGTGAAAAAGAGTTTTTGCAGTAGACTTAAAATTCGATTTTATAACTGATCAATGGCAGTATCCCCATCGATTTAACCTCCTCGATGCATTGGTTGAAATCATTGTAAACATAACCTGTTGCAGGCTTCTGGTTCAGGAGGTTCTTGACCTGTATGGCCCATACTCCTGAGTATTTTTTATGATTTGTCCGGAAAGTCAGGGTTAGATCAAGGTAATAGAAATCAGGAAGCCGCACCGTATATGCCCGGGCATCATCCAGTACTTCACGATGCTGAATAACCGACTGCTCCAGGTCGATCGGCACATAACATTCGCCACCCGTCAGGGATGCTTTCAGGTTAACGCCCAGGATGTTTTTCTTCCGGATGGACCACTCCTTCCCACCGAGAACGTTAACGACATAGTTCGAATTAAATTTAGTATTCCGTTCAATTCCGTCGCCACCCTTATATTTCGAGTCAAAGAGCGAGATGGTCACAAGGTAATAATATTGTTTTGCGAAAAATTTTTCAAGGGTAAGATCAATCCCGGCATTGTGCCCTGTACCATCATTTACCAGGGTGTCATTGTTAAAGCCGCCGCTGCTGTTGATCAGCGAATAGTAGTTGCCTGGCATCACCGGAATGTTAAACAGGTACTGGTAATAGGCCTCTGCTTTGAACCGTAATTCGGGCCTGATCAGGAAATCATAACCCAGTACAAAATGATGAGACCTGCTGAAATCAAGCTGCTTGTTCGGTTGCACCTTCATCTCAGGAGTAACCACTACATCGTTGAGGTAAACACCCACATCCTCGGTTTGGGAATGTTTTCCGTAACCCAGACTGAACGCATGTTTCGGGGCGGCCTGCCAGCGGATCGCCACGCGTGGTTCGATGGCGTAATGGCGGTTCAGCAGGAAATACTGAAAATGAAGGCCAGCATTGACTGATAAATTATTCGCAATGTCAATTTTAGATTCAGTGAAGCCCTGGATCAGGTCGGTATTGCCTTTTCCCGAATAGACCTCCGAAAAAACTCCGGAGAAGGGGTTCACCGCCTTGATTTCGCTGTTGTAAAAAAGCCTGGCATAGGTAAGTCCGGTGCGGTTGGTGTGTTTGGGTCCAAATTTATGATTGAGTGTGGTTCCGGCTGTGAAGCGGTAATTCTCCTGTTTTACGCTGTCCTGTGGGTGAAGGGAATAGGAAGTTGTCAGAAAACCATTGTCAAAATCGATGCTGTTATAGGTTCCCGAAAGGTAGGTGCGAATGTATGTTTTCCTTGAAAGAGCAATCTGGTGCGTTACCGCCAATGCCCCCATGTTGTTATTGAGCATCGATTGGGTGCGGTCTTCAAGCGTTTTCCATTGTGTCGAATCCTTCTCAGGAATGAATTTTGAACGTGATATGCCTCCAATCCCGACCATTGAAAAAGTCCCGGCTTTTTTTGTCGGAAAGTTGATTTTAAAGGATAGGTCCTGATAAACGGGGATCTTGTTTTTCATTCCCGGATCAATGTATTGCAGGAATGCCAGGATTGAGTAGCGGTAATTAAACAGATAGGAAGCCTGTTGATTTTTGGCAAAGGGTCCTTCAGCCGCGATATCCAGCCCCTGTATCCCGACCTGAAATGCAAATTCGTGCTTTGAATTGTTCCCATTCCTGAACCGCATGTCAAACACACCCGAAAGCGCATTGCCATATTCGGCAGGGAAGGCCGCGGTATAGAAATCTGAATTGCCGAGTACCTGGCTACTGAACATGGTTGTTCCTCCGCCAGAAGTTCCGACATAGGCATAGTGATTCGGATTGGGTATATCCATGCCATCCACCCTCCAAAGCAAACCCTTGGGCGAGTTTCCGCGAATGACAATTTCGTTTGAGTTCACATCCGGACTGCTTGCAATGCCAGCAAAATTGGATACTGCACGCATTGGATCATCGGCTGAACCTGCGTAACGGCGGCTCTCCTCCACACTGAACGACCGGGCACTGACCATAGCCATGGTATTGATGGGCTTATCTTTATCGATCGTTGCCTTGATCTCAACCTCTTTTGATTGAATCACCTCCTCTTCAAGTCCGATGGATAGAATCGTCTCCTTCCCTGAAGTGATCAGAACTTCCGGTTTTACCACCGATTTATAGCCAAGGTAACTTACCTGGAAAGATGATCGGCCCACCGGAACTTTTTCAAGAACAAAATTGCCATTCACATCCGTGGTGGTACCGGTGAGGGGTTGTACATTCATTAAGATTAAATTGGCGCCCGGAAGCCCTGTTTTAGAAGCATCATCGAAGACCCGTCCACGCACAGTTTGGGAAATGGTTTGTGCATTTAGGTTTGTTGTCAGGAGAATTAGGCAGATAAATAACGAATTAGCTTTCATGAACCGTTTTTGGATTGTTTTCATTTTTTACTTATTAATTGCAGATTTATGAGATGACAATCAAAAAACGGATTACCCCTATCCTGGATAAAAAAAATTCATGTTTCCACATTTGGAAATTTCCTGAACAATGGAATAAAGCAAAGAGGAATTAACCCAAATGCCCCCCCATCCCCTCCCCTTGAAGGGGAGGGGGCAGAGGGAGAGGTCATAAATAATTAAAACCGAACACCTAAAACTCCACCCAACCACATCTGAATGCTGGCGTTTTGCGTGGATTTGAAATAGAAATCATAGGTGGAGAGTCCGCGGGAAGTTGCACTGGGTTTGCCTTTTGAGAAAAGAAAAAAATTGTATGCTGGTCCCAGGAAAATGGCAAAATGTTTCTTAAAACGGAATTCCAGGGCAGGGTTGAATTTCAGGAGTAGTCCATGGTAGATGGTATCAATTGGATGATACACCAAACCTGCAGAAGCATCGATGTTCACCGATAGTTTTTGCTTTAACCTGATGATCGTTCCTATCCCATATGATCCCTGCAATTTATAATCGCTTCCGATTCCTGCCTGCACAAAATTATAAAGGGTTTTTGTGCCTGATTTAAAGGCCACATTGCCGTAGAAGATTTCGTTACCTGAGATCTCGAACAAGTGATATCCTTTCTGCACATAACTGAAAAGTCCGATGGGGAGGCCTCTTTCAACAGTATTTGAAATATTGATAAGGCCAAGCTGGAGCCCGTTCAGCGTGGTGGCATAGTTCATCAACCCGGAAATCTGAACGCCCGAATTGTAATTCCTTGCAATGTTAAGCAAACCTGCGAATTGAACTCCATCGAGGTTACGCCCATAGTTCACCAAACCGGTCACCTGTACCTGCCTGACATCCTTGAGCGTCAGGTTAAGCAGCAACGAAACCTGCCAGCCATCGCAATGGTTGGCGGCAATATTTGTCATCCAGCTAAATTGAGAACCGCGGAGCGTGTCGGGAACATAATTGAACACACCCGCAAACTGAACTCCTTCAAATTTCCCCAGATCGTAATTGAATAATCCCCCGAACTGCAAGCCCCTGGCTCTTCCTCCGACGATGTTACCCAATCCGCCGATCTGCCATCCACTCATCTCTTTTCGGGTGATGTTAAGCAAGCCACCCAATTCAAATCCCTTGAGACCACCGGTGTATCCTGCAATTAAGTTCAGCGAAAAACGGTTGGTAACGGAACCTGTCACCTTCCAGTTTGTTCCGATATAAGGAATTACGGATGCCTGGAATGTCCTCGAGGTTCCAACTTCGAGATTTTGCGCATTGATGGAGGTCACGCTGGGTACAAGCCATTGCACAAGCCCCAGGCGATCGACGCTTTTGATCACGATCAACTGATTACGCATATTCAATAATGAAAGACTTTCCTGAAGCGGGCGGAGCAGAACGTTGATCTCACGGTCGTTAGCCTGGTTGGTAAAGATTATCGTGTCAGCATAGCCTGATTTGCAGAATGTCAGGCTTCGGATCTTCTTCCCCGTTGGAATTTCCAACTTATATTTGCCGTTTTCTGCCGAGATTGCCGATCTTTTATTCTCGACCTCAAATACGGTGGCATCCTTCAGTGGCATCCGGGTGAAAGCATCCACAATGATTCCTGTGACCAAAAAGTCGGGAAAAGATTTTTTCTCATGCGCATCTGTCCTATTCCTTATCAGGATTACGTGATTTCCGATCTCCCTGGCACGGATTTTTTTTCCGAGTATCTCTTTCAATAATAAACTCACTTCGGCATTCCTGGCTTTCAGGCTGACTTGCCGTTCAAGGGGTATCAGGTCGGCATCATAGGAAAAACTGAAACGGCCGGCTTTTCCGATCTCCCGGAGAGCAACTTCCAGGCTGCATTTTGGTATTTCGAGAGAAATTTTCCGGGAAAGAAAGCTGCCTTGTGTAAAACCCGGTAAGGGTTGTGCCAGCAGAAAAAGGATAATGACCCAGGATCTAATTATTTCCTTTTTTGCAACCATTTCCACTTAAATAATAATTATCGCCCTCAACAGATAGTTTCAGTCCGAAGGATTCGGCAATGACTGTCATTATGCGGTTTACCTGATCATTTGCAAAGGAAGCTGATAACCGGCAGTTGTTGATCTCCGGCGTGCTTACTGTAATCTTCACCCCATAATATTTTTCCATCAACCCAAATACCTCAGCCAGCGGAGTTCCGTTGAAATCAAGAACATGATTGGCCCAGAAAAGCTTGTCGGGCACTGATTTTTCAACTATTACCGGCTTTGGGGCTCCGGGCTCCAGCACCCCCGACATCCCTGCCTCCAGGATAATGGATAAAGTATCTTTGTTAAGAGAGTCAAGCGTGAAAAATAATACCCGGCCTTCAGTCACCGTGACCTGAATGCTGTTACCCGGATAGGCAGAAACATTGAACACTGTTCCCAAAACCTTCACCTTTGCCTTTCCTGCATCTACCACAAAAGGTTTTAACGAATCCTTCGACACTTCAAAGAAGGCCTCACCAGTGAGTTTTACCAATCGTTGTCCGCCTTGAAAATGGTCGGAATAGTAAAGTTTCGATTGCTTGTTGAGCATAATGCGGGAACCGTCAGGCAAGGTGTCGTGCAAAACCGATGCAGTGGAAACCACTTCGATCTCTTTCACCTTTACCGTAAGGATGCTCAAAACAGCATAGATTCCAAAAACCAGGAGGATCAGGGCTGCAGCGCTCAAGGCATACTTCAGGTAATGCATGCCGGCAAACCTTTTATGCATAGCCGTTTGACCCGCTTCATGTTTTTCAATCCGGAGTGACATCTGTTCCCATGCCTTTGACAGATCAACCGGCAATGGTGGCGGATTAAGTTTGCCTGTCTCCAGCCACAGCGTTTCAAGCTGGTCCAGGTGTTTCCTGTTCCTGCTGTCTGCATCCAGCCATTTTTCCACAGTGTTACGGATTGTATTGTCCGCATTTCCGAGAAGGTACTGAAGCAGTAAATTTTCGTCGATATCCTGATGGTTTTGGTTCATAATCCTGTGAACTAATGACAATCTGAAAGCCTTCTACCCCTATCCTTCTCCTAAAAAATACTATCCGTTAACCTGTTATATGTTTTTCTCCATCCGAAAATTCATCTACCCTTAGAGTCTGTTTAAATTTCTTATTTAGTTATATTTTTCTATATACGACTTTGCCGTAGGCACAAAATCTGGGTAGAAATCGAATGTTCTGAGAATCATCTCGTCCCGTACGGGACGAAATAATGCATCTATCCCTGTTTTTCTACCCACATAAAATCCCTAAAGGGATTT
>CAIYES010000041.1 GCA_903925275.1 uncultured Bacteroidales bacterium | reverse complement strand
TGCCCCGGCAGTTCAACAAGCCTTAGCGCCATTGAACCCGGAGCTACTATCACTTGGTACACCGTTCCAACAGGTGGAACACTAATAGGTACTTCAGCCAGTGGCGGCAATTTTGTTGTTTCACCAACTGCTCCTACTACCTATTATGCGGAAGCATCCCAACCGGCTAGCACCATATATAATTTCACCAGTTGTACGGCTACTGATACCGTTGGACCAACACAAGCCATGGTAAACACGGCTTATGCAAGCACAACGCTTGCCGGAGCAGTTACTGTATTAGGAAGGGGTATTCAGCAATGGACTGTTCCCGCAACAGGTTCTTATACTTTTGCAGTTAAGGGAGCTAGTGGAGGAACTTTAGCAACCTATTCAGGCTATGGAGCGCAGGTTAACGGAACCGTTATGCTTAATGCCGGCACTATACTTAATATTATAGTTGGACAAGTGGGTTCAAGCCATGCTCTTACTAATTCTGATGGTGGTGGTGGTGGTTCATTTGTGGCTCAGGGCGCAAGTTATACAACAGCCACACCTTTGTTTGTTGCAGGTGGCGGCGGTGGTTCCGCACAAATTGTTGTTGCAGGTCAGAATGCAAGCACAACAACAGCCGTTGTAAGTTCTGCCATTCAGCAATTCGGAAGTAATGGTGCAGGCTTTTCAACTCCCGGAGTTAATTTTACTTACGGAGTATATAATCCTGTTGCAAAAAGTTTCACAAGCGGAGGAAATGGACAAAGGGGCGGTCAAGCAGGTGGATGGCCCGGTGCCGGCTACGGTGATGGTGGATTTGGTGGCGGTGGCGCCTCCTGTTCATGCAGCACAGGTGGCGGCGGAGGCGGCGGCGGTTATGTCGGCGGCGGCGGCGGCGGCGGCTCCTATACATCAGGTTATGGCGGAAGTTCCTATATTGATGCTACAGCTGCAAGCACAAGCGCAACAGTGCTTTCTACTTTCGGCAATGGTTCTGTTACCGTAACGTATGTTGGAGGCGGTTGTGTTTCCGCTACCCGCACCCCGGTTACTGTAAATATGGCAACTCCGGCAGTGTACTCCTTACAGCCTTCACTAGTTACCCAAAGTATATGCTTAGGCGGACCAGCAACAGCTTTAACAGTGGCTGCGGCACCTGTTACCGGATTTCAATGGTATAGCAATACTGTTTCTTCAAACACGGGTGGAACATTGATACCCGGTGCAACGAACCCCACTTATACTCCTTTGACAACTATTGCAGGAACGAAATATTATTATTGCGCTGCTATAGATTCCGGATGTGCATTGCCTAGCACTGTCTCGGGCGCCGTTAATGTATATCCTATTCCAACGGCAGGTCTTGTTGCAAATCACGACACGATTTGCTTAGGCTCAAGTGCAACTATCACGGCATCCGGCGGCGGATCGTATCTATGGAGCACCGGCTTAGCAACAACAATTATCACAGTTAACCCTGCTGTTACTACTGCCTATTCAGTTACGGTTACGGTCACCGGTTGCACGGCTACCGCAGCTATTACAATTCACGTTCAAACATGTACCGGAATTTCAGACTATAATTCAACTACTAATTTTGATTTATACCCCAACCCTGCCAACACTACCATTACGATTGAAAACACTTCATCAAATACTTTTACAAGCGCAACGCTCTCACTTTATAATATCGAAGGGCAATTGCTGCTAACGCAACCCATGCTGAAACCCAAAATGGATATTGATATATCGAAGCTTGCGAGAGGCATGTATTATATGGTACTTACATCAGAAAATGGGAAAGGGGTTAGGAAGTTTATCAAGGATTAAAAGTTCCAAATACCAAATACCAAAATCCAAGCTCCAAAGGGAAACCACTTAGGCACTAAGAACACTTAGTTACACTAAGACGAAATCAATAGAGCAATAGAACAATTCAACCATAAAAGAAGGCTTGCTGAGTGGCAAGCCTTCTTTTTTGTATTGAAGTGTAGAAAACCTTATTAAAAGGCACAGCTTCTTTTGGTATATCCGACGGAGGCAGAGTCAAATGTCGAATGGGGCTATATGCTACTGAATAATCAATTTCCCCATAAGCACTTTATCCCCATCATCAACTTTCACGAAATAGATACCCGCAGGTTTGTTGAGATGGATGAGAGATACATATCTTTTTTCACTTTAGTTCTTATGCAATTTAGGCTGAAACGATTTAATTAAGAAATAATTGAAAATAAAGCTTTGTGAAACAATCTGCAATTAAATAATTATTCCGTAGAAGATGAATTAAATTGCACCAATTTCTTCCAATCAATTTCTCCATTATCATTGCAAAACTCGTTTGAAAACTCTTTAGTAAACTTGTTTATCATTTGGCTATATGACTTAATAAAGTCATCGTTTTTCTCTTTGGCATTGTTCCCAAGTGGTTCTATAATCTCTGTGTAAAGATTTTGATCACCTGAAATAAACTCCCAAAACTTCTGTCCACAATATTTAAAGTATTCTCCTTTATCAGGTCTGTTATCCTTGCCGTAGCAACAGCCATTAATGGCAACTATATTTAGTTTAGAGTTGCTTGTTCGTAATGCTTTTTTAGCTGTAATGAAATCAGCTTTCATCTTTTTTACTTGGGAGCTATTACCCCAATTAGGTCCAGATTTAATTGTGATAATAAAACGAATACCATCAGTGTCAAACTCTAAATCAATGCCGGTTATCCCAGATTTCTTGCCATTAAAAACCTTGCTGTTGATGAATATAGCTAGCCCTTCGAGCCAGTCTCCAAATATGGTTTCTTCGTTTGATGATATATGAGCATCCACAAGTCCACGAATAATCTGCTCTGATGTCTGCACATATTTTGCTTTAAATAGATAAGGATTTTTGCGTTTCAGAACTTGTGAAAGTTTTAAATTATCCAAGCTTTGAATACGTTTGGAATGGAATGTTCCAATATTAATTTCAACGTAATTCGATACGTCTTTTAGGTTTAGCTTTTCCATAAGTTTCAATAGGTTCAAATAAGTATAATTCTAAAGGGTTTAATTGTTTATGTACCATTTCATAATATTCAGGAACAACATCTATGCCTATTGAATGCCGCTTCATTCTATTAGCAACAACCAAAGTTGTTCCTGAGCCCATAAAAGGGTCAAGCACTGTGTCATTTTCTTTTGTGAAGAGTTTAATAAACCATTCAGGTAGCTCTTCGGGAAAGGCTGCACTATGATTTTTATTGTTGCATTCAGTTGCCAAATGAAGAACATTGGTCGGGTATGCCTTATCTCTATCTACCCAATTCGAGATGTTTTTACCAAAGCCGCTACCAACTTTGGATGTGTCTCTAATTTTATCGGTATCAGATAGTTTTTTAAGCCTTGTCTTTGCCCATTCCCCCATTGGAACCATTACCTCCTCTTGATACATGTGGAAGTGTTTTTCCTTATTGAATTGTAACAGACGTTCCCAACTATCTCGAAAACGATTGGGCCACTTTCCCGGATAACTGTTTTTCTTGTGCCAAATAAACTCTTCAGTCCAAAGCCAACCTTGTTTCCGCATAGCAATAATAAGTTCCATTACATAAGTGCTGCGTTCTCCATCAACAACTTTTTCTTTTATATTTAGTACAAATGTTCCGGTTGGTTTTAACACTCTCAAAAGTTGCTCGGATATTGGCAGAAACCATTCCACATACTTATCATGACTTATACCTCCATACGTGCTGTTGCGTTGGTCAGCATAAGGCGGAGAGGTCACAATTAAATCCACAGAATCATTCAGGAGCAATTTTAGTTGTTCCTTACTATCACCAAGGTATATATCTGATTTTATTTCCATTTTAAATTTTCTAAGACAACAATATTACTTCTTAATTGCTCGTGATTATAACTTGTCAATAATTTATTTTAATAGAAATC
>CAIYES010000040.1 GCA_903925275.1 uncultured Bacteroidales bacterium | reverse complement strand
TGAAAATCACAGGTTTCCGGTTCATGGTATATTGCGCCCTGATTTTTTCTGCAACCGCAATTCCGTCCATTTCAGGCATATGCATGTCAATGATCACAAGATCAAAAGGATTATGCGATTCATTGGCAGTTTGGATCGCTTCCAATGCTTCCTTCCCGCTGGTGCAAATATGAGAATCGATGCCCCAGTATGAAAGCATATCTTTCATGATCTTAAGGTTGGTCAGGTTATCATCCACAACCAAAATCCTGTTTATATCAGGTTTTGTAAATTCATGCTCACCAATATGTTCCGTTGCAATTTTTAACGGCAATTCGAAACTGAACGAACTTCCGACTCCAGGTTCACTGTCAACGATCAACGAGCCATGCATTATTTCGGTAAGCATTTTCGAAATGGATAATCCTAATCCTGTCCCGCCATATTTTCGGGTAGTTGAATTATCAGCCTGGGTGAATTGATCGAAGATATGTTGCAGCTTAATTTCCTCAATGCCGATTCCGGTATCCTTCACACTGAATAAAATTCTGACTTCGTCGTCTGTTACCGAATACCCCGGTTGTTTTCGGGCCGTAACGTATATCTCGCCTTTGTCGGTAAATTTTATTGCATTGCTGATAAAATTTACCAGTATTTGCCGTATTCTCAAAGGATCGCCGATAAAGAACTCAGGGAGCCCGGGTTCAATTTCACACAGCAATTCCAGGTTTTTTTCAAAGGCTTTTACGGTAAGGATGTCAACGCTTTTTTCCAGGACATCATATATGTTAAACTCTATATGCTCGATTTCAAGTTTCCCTGCTTCAATTTTTGAAAAATCGAGAATGTCGTTGATGGTATCAAGTAGCAGGTATGCCGATGTTTGAATCGATTCAAGATAATCCCGCTGACTATATGAAAGGTTTGTTGTGAGTGCAAGTTCAGTCATTCCTATCACCCCGTTCATCGGAGTCCGGATTTCATGGCTCATGGTGGCCAGGAAATCCGATTTGGCACTGTTGGCCCGCTCAGCATCTTCTTTTGCTTTCTGGAGTGCTGTTTCAATTTGTTTCCGGATGGTGATGTCTTCAAAGCTTTCGATGCCGCCTATGATGTTTCCCTTTTCGTCCTTTAGGGAGTCAACATTTTTGGAGATGGTAATTATTTCTCCCGATTTTTTCCGGATGGTACATTCTCGCCCGTGAATTGGCTTGATAACCGTTGGCTCAAGCAGGCCGCAACGGTCAATGCAGGGTGTTTGAGCAAAAGTAAAACAGGAATTTCCAATCATTTCCTGTTTGGAATAGCCTGTTATTACTTCGGCCTGGGTATTCCAACTGGTGATGTTTTTGTCACAATCGACCGTGAACAAGGCACTTGGAATTACCTTGTAAAGAAGTTCAGCAAATTCCTTGGCTTCTGTCAAGGCCTTTTCGGTTTGTTTCCGTTCCGTTATATCTTCTTTGATCGCGATATAATTGATAATTTCACCCTCCTGGTTTTTTATCGGTGCGATGCTTGTCGACTCCCAGAAAAAATCACCGTTTTTCTTTTTATTGTAAATTTCCCCTTTCCACTGGTTGCCCGATGAAATAGTTTTCC
>CAIYES010000039.1 GCA_903925275.1 uncultured Bacteroidales bacterium | reverse complement strand
GATCGAATACAACTGCCGGTTAGGCGATCCTGAAACAGAATCGGTGATTCCAAGACTTCAAAACGATCTTGTACGGCTGTTCATGGCAGTCGCCAACCAGTCACTCGGTAATGAAACAATTTCAGTCGATCCAAGAACCTGCGCTACCGTCATGCTGGTGTCGAAAGGTTATCCTGAAACTTATGAAAAGGGAAAAGTAATCGTTGGTGAAGAACAGGTTGAAGGAAGTATGATTTTTCATGCAGGTACCACATTTCATCCGCGTACCGGGGAGGTAATTTCCAACGGTGGGCGCGTTATTGCAATAACTTCTTACGGGAATACCATGAGAGAAGCCCTGCTTAATTCGTATGAAAACGCAGAGAAGATAAGCTTCGACGGAAAATCTTACCGGAAAGATATCGGATTCGATCTGTAAAATGAAAAATGGTATTTTGATCCTGCACGGAAAAGTAAACACATATTTAAACCGCTAAGACGCTAAGACGCAAATATTTCAAAATCAAGCATATAAATTTGGCGTCTTTGCTCCTTTGCGGTGAAAAGAGTTTTCGGAGTAGACTCAATTTTGAGTTTTTGTTATCTTTTTTTGATTTTTTTTATTGTTGTTGTGTTTATAAAGTTTTTCAAATCCAGCTTTTTTAGCCAGTATCTCGTAATCGGGATTACCGGTTTTTGTTTGTGGATAAGCGCATTTATCGAACCACCCGCAATGCCTGCTCCAGAAGGACCTGTTCCCCTATACGCTTTGGTATACCATTTATTTCACAACCTGCCTTTCGTGGCGACCATGCTTGGTTTTTTATTGGTAATGGCAGAAACATACTGGCTCACCATCATTCTAAGTCATCACGAACTGGTACTGAAAAACTCATCTCTTTCAGCTCTTGTTTTCGTCGTGCTGGTGAGTTTTCTGCCGGGACAACTTACCCTGAACCCCATCAACATTTCCCTGGGATTCATGATCCTGATACTGTATCACCTTTTAATCTCCTATAACAAACCCGAGCATCTCGACCGCATTTTTGCCGCTGGTTTTTTCACCGCGTTTGCAAGTCTTTTTTACTTGCCTTTCCTGCTTTGGTTTGTATTTGTTATTATCAGTTTTCTGGTATTCCGGGCTGGAAACTGGCGAGCATGGCTGGCTGCAGTAATCGGTCTTATTACGCCTTTTCTTTACTTTGCTGTTTGGTGCTTTTGGCAAAATGAACTCCCTTCCAAGATGAATGAGTACATTTTATTTTTCAACCACCTCCTTGTTTATCCTAACCCGTTTCATACCGATTTCTGGATTTTGAGCGGATTTACACTGTTTCTCGCTTTGTGGGGCATCATCTTTTTCCGCTCAGGTCCGGTGGAAAAAACCGTTGAAATCAGATCAAAAACCAATATCCTGCTCTGGACCCTTGTTTTTACAGTGATTTCCTTCGTCTATGCAAGGTCATTGGCATTTTTTCATCCGATATTGGCGATGCCTGCCTTATCAATGGTTATCACAGGGACACTGACACACCTAAAAAAAACACGGGTGGCTGAGATTATCCTGATGATCTATTTTTTAACGGTTTTACTCAACAACCTGTTTATCCATAACCTTTTTTATCACTGATTCCCATGATGCATGCGATGCTTCAGAGTCATTATACCGATACACTGATCGAAGCAGGATGCGATGAAGCGGGTCGCGGATGCCTTGCCGGTCCGGTATTTGCAGCTGCTGTGATTTTGCCGCGTGATTTTAAAAATGAGATTCTTACTGATTCAAAACAGCTTTCTGAGAAACAAAGGAACGCACTTCGGCCAATCATTGAAACCCATGCCGTTGCCTGGGCTGTTGCCAGTGTCGATGCTGAAACCATCGATGAAATCAATATCCTCAATGCCTCCATCCTTGCCATGCACCTTGCTGTCAGCAAACTTGCCAAACTGCCGCAACTGCTCATTATTGACGGAAACCGATTCAAACCGTATCGCGATATTCCACACCAATGCATCGTGAAGGGAGATGAGAAATATCTTTCGATAGCAGCCGCCTCCGTTTTGGCTAAAACCTACCGCGATGAATTTATGCATAATCTCCATGAAGAATACCCGCTCTATAACTGGAGGAGCAACAAGGGCTATCCTTCAAAACACCATCGCGATGTTATTGCCAAGCATGGAATAACACCCTATCACAGGAGAAGTTTTCATGTAAAAGGTTTATAACTTCCATTTTGGATTTTACTTTCAATTGGCAATTTAGTATACCTTTGCGCCGGTTTTTTCCAAGGAAAACCATCCATGAGAAACCTCAGAATCATTCTCATTACCCTTGTCGTAGTGGTTGCAGCAACAGGATTTTCCTGGTTCGGCTACAGTCTCTTCCAGAAATTTCATCGCCCTGCTGAATCCCCTTTTAATGCCATTCCGGGGAATACTGCACTCATTATCCAGCTCAACAAAGCCGGAAATCTTCTTGAAGAACTTAACCGCTCAAATCTCCTTTGGAAAGCACTTTCGCGGTTCCCGGGGATAAACGTTGTCAGGAATGAAATTCAATTTGTCGATTCTTCCAGCCGGAAAAATGAAAAGATCAATAAAATTTTTCAACAATACAACGTACTGATTTCAATAACCCTGAGCGGACGCAACAATTTCGGCGCTTTGTACCTCGCAACAGTCACAGGCTCCAACCCCGATTCATATATCTCCGATTTTATCCAGGAGATAAGTTCCGGAAAAATTATTCTGACCGAAACACCCTATTACACCACCAGCCTTAAGCGTATTCAGTTCAAAGGCAGTCACGATGCCTTTTATTTCTCGGTTCTGAAAGGGGTATTCATGGGTAGTTTTCATGCCGACCTTGTTAAAAGAGCCATTGACCGCCTGTCGCTCAATACTCCCATGGCTACTTCAACAGGTTTCCGGAAGGTGGAAGCCACCGCAGGTAAAAAGGTTGATGCCAACATTTATGTCAATTACCGGTTTTTTTCACTTGTGCTTTCAAAACTCACCCGTGATGAAAATCTGCCTGATTTGTTAAAATTATCCAACTTCGCCGACTGGAGTGGATTAGACCTCATTATTAAAAAGGACGAATTGCTTTTCAACGGCATCACCGTTGCTTCCGACAGCAGCCAGCAATTCCTGTCGTTGTTCTCGGATCAGAAACCACAAAAAAAAGAGATTACCGCCATCATCCCTGAAAAAGCGCTCTATTTTACCACCTATGGATGGAGCGATCCATCGCGCTTTTGCCAGCGGTTTCAAAACAGGACCCCGCGCGATGAGAATTACACAGCCGAACAAACTGCTGCCACGATGCTCATCGACCGTTTCCAGCTCAACATCAGCGAATATTTTCTTCCATGGATAGGAAGTGAGGGATGCCTTTTCGCAGTGGAGGATCCTAAATCAACGGCAGAAATAACCTATACAGCTTTCAGTTCACGCGATACACTCATAACTTCGTCAATGCTCTTCGCACTTGCCGATACCCTGGGAATCCGAACCGATTCACTCCTCTTTGGTGGTCATAAAATCTACCGGATGGAACTGCCTGCCTTTTTACCTGCATTGTTTGGTGAACTCTTCGGCAGATTTGATGTGAAATGCTTTACATTTCTCAGGGGATATGTGATATTTGCCAGGCAACCTAAAGACCTCGAACTGGTTATCACCGCAGTTTCAGAAAACACAACACT
>CAIYES010000038.1 GCA_903925275.1 uncultured Bacteroidales bacterium | reverse complement strand
CTGTTTTCTTCCCTGACATTGTACCATCATTCCAGGCGGAAGATCCGGAATTGGCATTGTCATATAAATCCCGATACATGAAATACTTACTAAAGTTAGCATCTGTTTTAAGTATTCCGGCAGTTGCCCTCAATTTCAAATAATTGATCACAGGATTGCCTTTTAAAAATCGTTCCTCTGAAAGAATATAGGATAAAGCTGCTGATGGAGATAATGCTCCACGATGTCCGGCAGCCAGATATTTTGAACTTGAATAAGTTGTTGTGATATTTGCGTACAATTTATTCTTGAAACTATAATCCAAATCCAATGCCACGTGACTTTCTACATCGGTTTGTCTCGAATTCATTCTCTTGTGGGAGGTTCTAAAAATTCATTTTTTAAAAATTTATTGAAAAGTGGGGCAGTATAATTTCCAGCCTCGATTGATTCAATCATAGCTCCGGTTAATTTGACCGAATAAAACGCTGAAAAGAATTGCACCGACTCCGTCTGATAATTTTTATTTGTCTAAATTCCTTTTATTACATTGATATTCAATTTATTTCATCACCTCATCAATTGTTCGTATCTAAATATGTTGTAAGTCAGGTTCATAAGGCCAATTATCGCGGTGGCCCTGGGCATCCCGACCGACCAGATATACATACCGTTCATGCTCCGCTCCATAAATCCGAATATGTGTTCAACACGTACCCTTGTCTTTGATTTCAAATTATTTTTCGCTATTTGTTCTTCTGTGAGTGGTTTATTTTTGTATCCCTTTTCGTGAATCTTGTTTATCATACCGTGTTCTGAAACAGTATTCTCCAGTTCTTCTCCGGTATAAGCACTGTCTGCAAAAAGTTCCTGGCTCTCGTCTTTTTCAGTAAGTAAAGAGTCCAATACTTGTGAATCATGTACGGAAGCATCTGTTACATAATATGTTCCAATAATTTTGCTTTTAGCATCAACTTTAACATGGTTTTTATAACCGTAGAATGTATCGCCATTCTTCTTGGTCCAGCGGGCATCAATATCTTTATGGCACTTCTTATTGGGTTGGTCTTTCCAAAGGTCATCGCCACTTTCGTCCTTGATCATCTTGTTTTCTTCACGCGTATTACGCTGTCGGGGAATCTCGGTAAAACTGGCATCAATGATCTGGCCTTCATTGAAAATCAAACCCTTTTGCTCCAGATGAGAAACGAACAGCTCAAATAAATCTTCGACAGTGCCTGACTGGGTAAGCCGCTCGCGAAATGACCAAACGGTCTTCTCGTCCGGAACTTTATCCCCAGTGTCAAGCCCTAAGAATTTTTTGAAGCTTGTACGGTCAACAATTTGATATTCAACTTGTCTATCACCAAGGTTGTAATAACGCTGAAGTATCAGGATCTTGAACATCATCACAACATCAAATGGTTTGGCTCCTGCATTGCTCTTCTTTGATGTATTCAGAAGTCTGGCTTCAAGAGTTGATCTAAATATTTCAAAATCAATCACTTTACTAATTGATTCCAGCGGATTGCCCATCGTGGAAAGATGTGCGGCTGAAAAATGATCATCGAACAAACTCTTTTTTCCCTGTGATTTATACATGTTGCCCATAGAATTTCTAACTTTGTATTCAGTAATGCTAAGATAGTATTATATATCTGAATATCAAAATATTAATTAATAGAACCTCCCTTATATAATTCGTTATCAGATGGTGTAAAAAATTCTACACCCGGTAAGGCATACGCACAGAAACTGGATATAATGAAATTGACCATCATTGGAGCAACCCCTCCTGATTTTACCCAAAACGATCCTGATGGAAAACCCATTAGCTTGTCGAACTTCAGAGGTAAATACTTGCTGATTGATTTCTGGGCTTCATGGTGTGCTCCTTGCCGAGCGGAAAATCCAAATGTAGTGAAGGCATATGCCAAATATCATGAGAAAGGATTTGAAATTTTAGGTGTATCTCTTGATAATGAAAGGGGTAGAGAAAATTGGTTAAATGCCATAAAAAAAGATGGATTAGCCTGGACACAGGTTTCAGATTTAAAATATTGGAACAATGAAGTTGCCAGAAAATATGGCATAAGTTCTATTCCTCAAAATTTTCTGCTTGATCCAACCGGTAAAATTGTCGGCAAAAATCTGAGAGGAGAGACATTAAGTAAGAAATTAGAAGAGATCTTCAATAAATAAAAGGGAGCCTATAACCT
>CAIYES010000037.1 GCA_903925275.1 uncultured Bacteroidales bacterium | reverse complement strand
GAAATGAAAATCAATCAACTAAAGAAGAAGATTGCACAACTTGAAGCTGCTTAAAAAAGGAGTTACATAAGAGGAAACTCTTTTTTATTTCAGAAATTGAATGTGATATTTTTAGATAAATCTTGCTTTTCTCTGAAAAACTTGAAGGAATGAAATCGTCCCCGGTCACGACCAATATATCCAGATCGCTGTTGGCCGCTGGTTCTCCATAAGCATATGAACCAAAAAGGATAATCTTCTCAGGCTGAGTAGTTTTAAGCTTCTCAATTAAAACCGGTAAATAGTTTAATCCTTTCATTCCAACATTCATTAGCCAGCAAATGTAATCAAAACTAAATCGTAAAACAAATGATGAGTAACCGAAATCCTGCAAAGGAAGTGATTAAGTTTTAAGTGTGAAGTGTTAAGTGGGTACGTTTTACCAGGTTCTTTGCGTTTTGCATTATCAGTTCATTTGCCCAATCGTTAAAGTTGTCGTTCCAGCGCTGGGGATGAAAGGTGAGCATGACATTGTCGGGTTGGTATATGGGGAAATACTGGACACCTTCAATTACGAAGGTCAATATTCCTTTTTCTTGATGTAGAAAATTTAACCAATTTGATCCCTTCATAAAAGAATATCTAACAAATAGTTCCCAATTTGCGAATTTTATGGTACATTTGCATTCAGCGTTTACAATATGAAATACCCATAAGACTAAAGTTCATACAAACCGTGAATGATAATTATGGGTATTCCATATGACCATTGAAATAGGAATTATTTACATATGAATAGAATTTTTGCAAAAAGCACTTTGAGAAAATTTTGGGAATTAAATCCTGATGCAGAGCAGTATTTAAAGACCTGGCATGACACAGCTATGAATTCAACTTGGAAAACACCTAATGATGTAAAGCAAACATATGCAAATGCAAGTGTTTTAAAGGAAGGCAGAATTGTTTTTAATATTAAAGGAAATAACTACAGGTTGGTAGCGAAATTTAACTTCGGGAAACAATGGATTTTTATCAGATTCATTGGAACACATGTGGAATATGATAAGATTGACGCAAATACGATATAAAAAATACGGATATGAATATAAGCCCAATTAAAACAGAAACTGATTATAGAATGGCTTTAACACGCCTTGAAGCCGTTTTTGATGCACCGATTGGAACACCAGAAAGTGATGAAGCCGATTTGATTGGATTAATGGTTGATGAATATGAGAAAAATCATTATCCGATTGAAGCACCTGATCCAATTGAAGCCATCAAAATCAGGATGGAGGAGATGCAATTAAAACAAAATGATTTGGTTTATGAAATTGGTGGAAAAAGCAGAGTTTCTGAAATATTAAACCGAAAGCGCAAATTAACTGTTGATATGATTCGCAAATTGACCAGGCGATTGAATCTTTCACCTGAACTTTTGATTAATGATTACAAACTGACAAGGTAAATTAAGTGTTAAGTGATTAAGTGTTAAGTGTTAAGTGTTAAGAGGATACGCTTTGCCAGGTTTTTCGAGTTTTGCAGTATCAGCTCCTTCGTCCAATCATAAAAGTTGTCGGTCCAGCGCTGGGGATGAAAGGTGAGCATGACTTTGTCGGGTAGTTGATCGACTGAGCGGATAAGGTCGTGGGTGGTTCGGAAATTGAAGTTGAACGGGCTTTTTACCTTATCCCGGATGCTCACCTTTTCGCCGTTCCAGCGACGGCCGGTGTCGGTGAGATAAGCGACATTGTTAAAATTTATATCCAGGTAGGGCTCGCCTATGATCCCCAGCTTCCGGTAATCATACTTCTTCCAGATTTCCCGGTTATCAAACTTCGACCGGGGGCT
>CAIYES010000036.1 GCA_903925275.1 uncultured Bacteroidales bacterium | reverse complement strand
TTCCAACGGCGAATGTCTGCTTTCCAAATAACCATTGCAGAATTGGTAATTTTAAATATAATTTTATGAGAATATCGTTTTGTGGAAGGCTTGATTTTGTTGAATATGGTAGGAACTTCTTTTTTAATAGAGAGATTTTAAATCCAGCTATTTCTAGGGCTCCCACAATGGAAACTATTTTCATGATAAGTTGTTAAAATAAAAAACAACAGTTCTGTAAGCAGGATTTTGTTTTTTTTGCATTGGGGTTCAAAATTTCGAATCCAAATGCAAAAAAATTCTGTCATTTATCTGAGTCTGACGTCGCCGGCAGACTTTAGCGACCTACCCTCCAGCATTGGGCGAGCAACCCTTAACAACTGGTATACTTGGTCTTTCAACCCATGAGGTTTACCCTTCCCAATGGTCACCCACCGGGATCGTGGTCTTTTACACCGCATTTTCACCTTTTCCTGGTTGTACCGTGCAACCATGCAACGACGCATTGCCGTATCCATATAGAGACGCATCGCGATGCGTCTCTACATGGATACACGGTACCACCTGGTAGTTATTTTCTGTGGCACTTTCTGTCTCCATGGCTTTTGTTGCTACAGATCCTTCCCGTTAGGAAGCATGGTGCTCTGTGTTGTCCCGACTTTCCTCTGGTGTTTTTTTTAGACGACGCGTGCGTTGTCAATACCAGCGACAGAACGAACTGTTGTTTGGGCAAAGGTACGAAATATCCGTGAATTCTGGCTACCTTTGCTGCCATGAAAGACCTTAGCTATGGGAATGAAGGCCGGTTGATCCTGAAGTTTGCAATTCCCATGTTACTCGGCAATGTTTTCCAACAGCTATACAACGTAGTTGACAGTGTTGTTGTTGGAAAATATATCGGGAAGGGGGCTCTGGCAGCCGTTGGAACATCTTCTCCCATTGTTTTTCTTTTGATTTCATTTATCATAGGTGTGACGATGGGTTTTACCATTGTTGTTTCACAATACTTTGGCGCCAAGCAGTTCGACAATGTAAGGAAAGCGATCAATACTCTTTATATAGTCATGTTTTTCACCTCTCTGGTGGTAACTGTTGGCGGTATCATGCTCAGCGGGTATATTTTCAGGCTGATTGACCTCGATCCTGCTATTGTTCCTGATGCCATGCTTTTTTTAAATATTTACCTTGCAGGATTGATATTCCTATTTGGTTATAATGGTACAAGCGCAATCCTGCGCGGACTTGGCGATTCAAAAACCCCGCTTTATTTTTTAATAGGTTCGGTAGGGTTAAACATCATGCTCGACCTGATCTTTGTCCCGGTTTTTCATTGGGGTGTTCCGGGAGTTGCCATTGCAACTGTAATTTCAGAAGCATGTGCTTTTTTTCTCCTGATTATTTACCTGAACCGATATCATAAAGTGGTGAAGTTTTCCTTCAGGGATTTAAAGTATGATCATGAAATATTCAAAAAAAGCATCAAAATAGGATTACCTACCGGTTTTCAGCAAACCTTTGTAGCTGCCGGCATGGTTGCCCTCTACTGGATTGTAAATCAACATGGAATAGATGCAAATGCGGCTTATAGTGCTGCTGGCAGAATTGATAGTTTTGCATCGATGCCGGCCATGAGCTTTGCAGTTGCCTTGTCGACTTTTGTCGGACAGAATATGGGAGCCAACCGTCCCGATCGGGTTAAAGCCGGACTTCGTGCCACGCTGATCATGACAGGTGTATTTTCGTTGTTTATCTCACTGATTACCGTTTTATTCGGAAGAATCCTGATGCGGATGTTTACCGATGATCCTGTGGTAATTTCACTGGGGGGTGATTATTTGCGCATCATCGGATCGTTTTATATTTTCTTCTCCGTCATGTTTGTTATAAACGGCCTTTTGCGAGGAGCTGGCGATACATTGATTCCAATGTTCATCAGCCTGTTTTCCTTATGGATCATTCGCATCCCCGTGGCATATTTTCTTTCACAAAAAGAGGTTATGGGTGTAGATGGAATTTGGTGGTCGATACCGGTTGGCTGGTTTACCGGTATGATTCTATACTACATTTATTACAGGATGGGGTATTGGAAGAAAAAAGCGGTGGTGAAATATAGTGCTGAAGTAAAATAAAGGACCTACCGGATTATATCAGCAATATCATTCAGCACTTGCGCCAATTCACCCGTCAGTTCTTTCCTTGAGAACCTTTCAATCTGCCGGCTTTGAACTTCAAGACAATTGTGCTGAAACAAATCGTAATAATGAAGAATATGGTTTGTCATTGCTGCAACATCGTCAAATCCTGCCAGCAGTCCGGCCTTCGTTTCGTGTAAAATCAGGGCTGCATCGCCATCTTCGGGACCGAGGCATAATATGGGTCGTTTTGCGGCCATATATTCAAAAAACTTACCGGTCAGGATCATGTTGGAATTGAGGGTATTGTTGATGAGCAGCAGTAGAACCTGCGATTGCTGCTGGCATTTTACCACCTGATCGTGGGGCATATATTCAATTTTTCTGACAAACCGGCTCAGGCCAAAGTCATCCAATGATGCGGAAACAGTATGATCAACTTTGCCGACCAGTTTGATCTCAAGATCTGCTGCCAGATGCGGATGCGTAGCCAAAATGTTTTTCAAAGCTTGCCACAACGTAACCGGATTGCGGGTGTTTGTCAGTGTTCCGATGTGTGCGATTGAAAATTTCACATCAAGCACCGCGACAACGTTACCGGCGATATCTTCCTCATCAAAACCGTTTGTGATAACGTCATAGTGACGCTCGTAAATCTTGTTAAAATCCAGTGCCATTGATTTGCTGATCACCGAAACTGCGTTTGCTTTTTGCAGGACTTCCAGTTCAAGTTTATGATGCCTGTGATCGGCCCATGAGGAGAGTTTAAGAAACTTATAGAAGTCAATGTTAGTCCATGGATCACGGAAATCTGCAAGCCAGGGAATCCGGGAACCGGAAGCCAGCGCCATGGCAATGAGGTGCGTGGAGTGAGGCGGACCGGTTGAGATAATCACATCGGCTGAATGGTTTTCCAAATATCTCCTGAGAAATTTTACAGCGGGACTGATCCAGAACTTACGGGCATCCGGGATGAAGAAATTTCCACGGATCCATATTGAAATAGCTTCAAGGGTTTTATTCTTTTTCGTCTCTGATAAAAAGGCAGCGTTGATTTTATCCTCTTTTTTCTGACCAAGCAGTTTTTTATAGGCCTGATAGGGTTCCCATATAGGAAATTTCAGCACTTCAAGACCTGGCGGAACATCCTTGAACAAGGAAGTATCTGTTTCAGGATATTCAGGGTTTTCGGGACAAAACACCACCGGTTCCCATCCGAAATCACGAAGGTATTTGACAAATTTCAGCCATCGTTGAACACCTGCTCCGCCGCTTGGAGGCCAGTAATAACTGATAATCAGCGCTTTTTTCATTCCCGGGGTTTCCGTATTTTTCTGATTTCCACGAACGCCATGATCAAAACAAAGACGATGAGGATAATTGAACTTATGCGTGAAATTAATTCCCCTGTGATAAAAACTGTTGGTTCAAACTTAAACTGGAGTTTATGGTCGCCGGCAGGCAAAACCATGGCCCGCAAAACATAATCAGCACGAAAATGCGGAGCAATCTTCCCATCAACATATGCATTCCATCCTTTCGGATAATAGATCTCGGAGAATACAGCAAGTCCTTTGTTGGTTGAGTGATACTGGTACGACAACTCATTGGGGGCATATTTAACCAATTTTATGGAATCGCTTGGATCGAGGTTGGGCGTGAACGATTTAAGATCTTCGCTGAAAGCCTTATTTATAATGGCCAGTGTATTAGGATGGAAGTCCCTGATAGCATTCATTTCACCATCGGCATTGTCTACGAAGTTAACTGAGCTTACAAACCAGCAATTTCCAAGGGTGTTGGTATTCGGGTAAGCAACGGGCTGTTTGTCATTCCCTGGTATGATAAAGTATTTGGTGTTCAGCATGTTTAATACCGGTGTACTGTCGGTGCTCATGGTTTTGGCAAATGTTTGAATCTCCTTCTCGATGTTGTTGTCAATCAATTCCTGATAACGGCGGAGCTTAGCCCCATGGTAGCCGCCGATCGACTTATGATAGTAGGAAGTTCCGGCATCGTTAAAGGGATCTTTGGTCAGGTTCAGTACCCTGAAATCGGGACGTGTGTCCTGGAGAATCTGATTATCAGCAGCTGTGGGCTCAAACGGATTTTCAACCCGTGAGGTGGAGGTGAAACTGTCGTTGTTGACAAAACGTTTATTCACGGTAAACATATCCGCGAGGATCAGAACCGTGAGGGCTATGTAGGCATATTCTTTTTTAATCTTGTTGAAAAGAACAGCCCAAAGGAGGCCACCGGCCAACAGAATAAAGACAAATGACCTGATCGCATCCATCCTGAGCAAACGGAGCCGTTCATCGCGGATCGACTGCATCAGCCATTCGGGGAACTGGTATTGTTGTTTTGTATATTGATCGCCTCTGCCCACGAAATCGAGGAATGCACCGGGAAGGAGGGCGAAAAACAAGGTGATGCCTGCTGTAATGATAAAAGCGATCTGAATACTTTTAAAAAGATTTTTCTGACTGAGTTTTTTATCACTGATTTCTTTCAGCGCGAGAATCCCCAGCAGTGGTATTGCAAATTCAGCAATGACCAGGATCATCGTAACAGCACGGAATTTATTATAGCCGGGAAAATAGTTCAGGAAGAATTCCGTAACCGGCATTAAATTATGGCCCCAGGCGAGTACGATAGAGAGCAGGGTTGCTGCAAGGAGCCACCATTTAAGCGGGCCTTTGACTATAATCAGTCCAAGGACAAACAGGAAACACATAATGGCCCCGACATACACCGGGCCTGAGGTAAATGGTTGCGCGCCCCAATAAAGAAACGGCAGGGGCTGTTGGGTAAACTGCCTGACCGTTTCGTCGGGAAGTCCATTGCTTTTCATGGCTTCCACAATTTTCGAGTTTTCGCTGATTTTCACGCTGGAAGAACCGCCGTAAAAATCAGGAATCAGGAGGGTCATGGTTTCGCTAACACCGTAGCTCCACTGGGTTGCATAGTCTTTATCGAGGCCTGATGTTTTATTTGCCTTATTTGAGGTGAGTTCTGATTTTCCGCGGATGGTGTATTTCCCATATTCCCAGGTTGCCCATAAACTGGTTAGGTTTGTGAGAACAGCGAACAAGAGGGCAATCACAAGAACACCTGCAGCTTTGAAGAATGGCAGCAGTTCTTTATCCCTGATGGCCTGGATCAACTGGAACAGGCCAAGCAGCAATACAATGATGGCCAGGTAATAAGTGATCTGCGGGTGGTTGGCCTTGACTTCCAATGATAGAAAAATGGCGGTCATGATTCCTCCCCAGAGATATTTTCGTTTCATAGTCAGGAAAATTCCTGCGACTACCGGAGCCATGTAGCCGATGGCATGGGCTTGTGAATTATGTCCGGCATCGATGATGATAAAAAAGAAGGAGGAAAACGCAAATGCGGTTGCACCTGCAATGGATAACCATGGATCAATTCCCATGGCCAGGAGCAGAATGAAGAATCCAAGGAAATAGAGAAAAACAAGGTTGGCCGGATGCGGCAACCCAAGGGTCATTATTTTGTCAAGAAAACCAACGAGGTTTGATGTGTAAATTGTTGAAATCTGATAGGCAGGCATCCCTCCAAACATCGAGTTTGTCCACAGCGGTTCCTGGCCGGTTTTAACCCTGAAATCGACAATCTCTTTTGACATCCCTTTGAAGTTGATAATGTCACTCTGCAGTATCTTTTTGCCGTTCAGCAGTGGACTGAAATAGACCATGGTAATTGCTAAAAAGATCACGATGGCTGCAAAGTAAGGCAGCAGCTTTTTATAATCGATGTTTTTCATTGGGGATAATTATTTTTTGGGAATGTCTGAAAATAAAAAAAGAAGATAAGTTGAAATTATCTTCTTTCAGTTTACAAAATTGCGTAAAATTCGGATTGAACCTGTCAATCAAGTAAAGAATATTATTCTTTGTCCAATTTTTCGTCAGAAACGGACAGTTTTTTTCTTCCTTTAGCCCTTCTGGCAGCAAGTACTTTACGTCCATTGGCTGTTGCCATGCGTTCACGAAAACCATGTTTGTTCTTTCTTTTCCTGTTCGAAGGCTGGTAAGTTCTCTTTGTCATCTTACATTATTTTTGGGGACTGCAAAAGTATAAAAAAAAAAATCAATACCAAAATATATTTTAATTCCAATGCTAATGTCCGGTAAATTTGAAAAAGGCTGCCCCAATTCAGGAGGCAGCCTTTACCTAAATATGACGATTAAGATTATTTTACAGGGATATGCTTGAGCGTTTCCACCAGGAAGTCCCAGAATTTCTGAACAGTTGCAATGTTCACTTTTTCATCAGGGGAGTGAGGGAAACGAATTGTCGGACCAAAGGAGATCATGTCCCAGTTTGGATAGGCACCGCCCAGGATTCCGCATTCGAGGCCGGCATGAATAGCTTTAATCTCCGGAATTTTGCCAAATTTACTGTTGTAAATGTCCTGCATCGTCTTCAGGATTGGCGAGTCGGGGTTTGGTTTCCAGCCGGGATAACTTCCATCGAATACCGATTCGGCGCCGGCCAGGTCGAAGATGCACTTAATCATTATCTCAAGATCATCTTTAGCAGAGTCGACCGAACTTCTGAGCAGGTTTTTAATGTTAATTGACCCCTTTTCCGACTTCACGATGGCCAGGTTGTTGGATGTTTCGACAAGACCAGACATTTCGTTGCTCATGCGCATCACCCCGTTAGGACAGGCATAGATGGCATTCATGAATTTCAGTAAAGTTACCTGATCAATAACTGTATCCGGTACTTCGGCCGATACAGCTTCGATTTTCAGGGTAGGTTCGACTGCCGACAGTTCATTTTTTATTTTATTGGTCATTTTGACAAGGCAATCGAGAAAACACTGCATGTTTGCAGCCGGAATGATGACATGGGCGAACGATTCGCGCGGGATGGCATTGCGGAGGCTGCCACCATCAATGGAGGCCAGCAGTAAACCGTGTTTTAGGTGTCCGTGATAAAGAACCCGGTTCATGATCTTGTTCGCATTGCCACGGCCCAGGTGGATATCAACACCGCTGTGACCACCTTTTAATCCGGTCACGTTGATCTTGAATCCTTTAAAATCGCCTGAAACAGGTTGTTCTTTGTAGCTGAAAGTCATGTTTCCGTTGGTCCCTCCTGCACAGCCGATGTAAAGTTCGCCTTCATCTTCTGAATCCATGTTCACCAGGATATCACCTTTTAATATGCCGGGTTTCAGTCCGGTTGCTCCGGTCATGCCCGTCTCCTCATCGCTTGTGAACAGCGCTTCAACAGGGCCATGTTGCATGTCTGTTGATTCAAGAACAGCCATTGCAGCGGCAACGCCCATGCCATTGTCGGCGCCCAGGGTTGTTCCGTTTGCACGCACCCAATCGCCTTCACAAATGGTTTCGATGGGGTCTTTTTCAAAATCATGCACTTTATCGCTGTTCTTTTGGGGTACCATATCGAGATGCCCTTGCAGAATCACACCTTTACGATTTTCCATGCCGGGTGTGGCGGGTTTCCGGATAATTACATTGCCTACTTCGTCAACAATGGTTTCCAATCCAAGGTTTTTGCCGAAATTGTAAATAAATTCTCTGATCTGATCTTCTTTTTTTGAAGGCCGGGGAATCTGGGTAAGGCTGTAAAAATTTTTCCACAGCGCTTTGGGGTTGAGTTGTAAAATGTCTTTACTCATGATAAATGGTCTTTATAAATAATAATGTATATGAATAATAATTGTTTCTGTTGAACATTCAAAGTTAACAAATTATTCGGAAAGTAGTTTGTTTAATCCTGAATTTCACGGAATGTAATGTAACGCTGCTGATAAAGAAGGGAGAGGAATTTGGTAACCCGCTCCTCAGTTTCCTCAATGGGTATTAGTTCTTCGGGAAACTGTGCCTTCAGTATTGAACAGATTTCAGTTACGGTTAAATTTCCATCGATCAGCAACCATGTATGGCCACCGAACCGGTCGAGTTTGATGAAGATGGTTTTTCCCTTTGAAGGGGGCTGGAACAGTGCCGAATTGATCCGGTTTTTAAACCGGGGCATCAGCAGGGTGATCCCGCCGTCGTCGCGCAACTCGTGCCCGAGCACCCTGACAGGTCTGAGGTCAAGAAAGTTAGCTTGTTTGAAAATTTTCCGGCGTTTGAAGAAGTTCACTTTGTTCAGTTGTTGGGGAAATGGAATTAATAGGCAATAGGCAGTAGGCAGTAGGCAGTAGAAAAAAAGAAAGCTGTCCCAGGATGTTGAAACAGCTTTCAGGAAAGGTTCATAAATGACTACATGCCCGAAGCCGGGGGCGCCGGTTCATCTGGTTTTCCAGCATTCTTCAGCGGAATCTGGATCAGTACGTAGGCAATGATCGCCAGCACCACAAAGCTGATGTAGAATGTAGGGGTTGTAAAGAAACTGAAATAGTTGTACAGGAAGATGTTAAACACCGCGAAGATTGCAATGAGCAGTCCCATGAGCGCCTCTCCTGCAATCATACCGGATGCCAGGAGTACCCCGGTATTTTCAACCCGGACTTTTTGTGCCTCGTTGTGCTTTCTTTTTTCAGAATACATTTCCACGGCGCCCTTGATCAATCCACCTACGAAAATAGCGAAAGTGGTTTCGATGGGGAGGTACATGCCGACGCTGACAAGCATCGGGCTTTTTACCTGCATCAGGATGAAGGCAACACCCATAAGCATGCCCGCGATGATAAGCGGCCAGGCCATTTGTCCCTGCACGATACCACGTGAAAGGATAGCCATCAGGCTGGCCTGGGGTGCCGAAAGATTTTTACTTCCAAAACCGCCCTGGTATCCGAGGTTTTTACCGCTGGCAATATCACCGTCGTTGAGGAAAGCCAACACAACAAACATGACGGCACCAGCGAGTATGACTCCCAGGATATCGCCGATCTGCATACGCCATGGAGTACCACCAAGGATATGGCCGGCTTTGAGATCCTGAAGCATTTCACCTGCAACAGCAGCAGAAACGCAAACAATTGCTGCCACGCCAAGTACCGTTGCAACGCCTGCATTACCCTGTACGCCAAGTGCAACAAGGATAAGAGCAGTCACCACGAGGGCTGTGAGCGTAAGTCCGCTGATCGGGTTGTTTGACGAGCCCATGATCCCAACAAGGTAGCCGGAAACAGAGGCAAAGAAAAAGGCCAGAATAATCATCACAGTAGAGGCAACAACGGCAATCAGGATGTTGGTCTCGAAAATGAAGTAGGTAATGCAGAATGTAAGCACAGCAACGGCAAAAATTCCAACCATGATCCAGCTGAAGCTGATGTCTTTTTCATTTCTTGGAACGTTGTGTTCAACTCCGGAAGCTGCTTTTTTTACGTCTTTCACAGAACGGGCAATTCCGGTAGTGAGGCTTTTACGCATTTTGAAGAGGGTAAAGGCCGCACTGACCAACATACCGCCAATGGCGATCGGGCGGATGATAAATTTCCATACCTGGGTAATCTGGAAGCTTGGGTCTGCCACTTTTGCAGTCGCTTCAGCCGGGGATATTCCGGTGACTGTGGAAAGCATTTGTGCCCAGGCCGTAAAATCGATGCTGGGTGTGAGGAAATATAAAATCATTGGAGCCATCAAACCCCAGGCAAGTATTCCACCGCTAAAGTTAAGGGCACCTAATTTGGGACCGATGATATAACCAACACCCATGTAAGCAGGGCTCACACCTGGTGAACTGAGTAACATTCCACCCTGACCTTTGAACACTGTACCTGTGATGGTTTGGTTGCCAAAAACTACAAATTTTTCCCAGAGATACTGAAAAAGCTTAAGTTCTCCGAGGATTTTGATCAATCCGCCAAGTCCCATTGACCAGAACAGGAACTTCGACCCGCCTGAGCCACCTTGCCCTGCTTTGTGAATTTCGGCTGCAGCAACAGATTCAGGGAAAGGAAGTTCAGCATCCTCAACCATGACGCGGCGAAGAAGGGCAACGAACATGATACCGAGCACACCGCCTGCCATAAGGATCAGCGAAGAGGTGATGTAATGGCCTACTGTGAAAAATTCGGACCAGATGCCTGAAACAAAAAATGCAGGCAGTGTAAATATCGCGCCTGCGGCAACAGATTCGCCAATGGAACCCACAGTACGGGTAAAGTTTTCTTCCAGGATAGACCCCTTCATTAACCGCAAAATTGCCATCCCAAGCACGGCGGCTGGGTAGGTAGCGGCGATGGTCATACCGGCTTTAAGTCCGAGGTAAGCATTGGCAGCGCCCAGAATAACGGCAAAAAAGAGGCCAATGATCAACGCCCGTAAGGTAAATTCTTTCATGTTTGTCTCAGCGGAGACGAAAGGAATGAACTTCTTCTGTTCAGCCATAAATACTAAGTTTATTTGGTTAAAATTGTTTCTGTGAATAAAACAGCTAAATAAAGAAAATCCGGCGATATGACCAAGGACTATTTATTGTGTCAGGGTGGTAATTAGCTTAAATCATTGATAATAAGAGATATTACTTATGAAAAGTTATAAAGATGAACAAGCTTTTTCGTCGTAAAATAGGATTCATTGAAATGATCTGACAAATTATAGGTGGTCGATAGTGCCGGTATTTTTTTTATATCGGGTTCAATTTCACCTCCTGTGAGGTATAAAATCCCATTTGAAAGTTCGTTGATTTCTTTTTTTTTCACACACTGGCTGACCATTGACAGAAAGAGAGGGAGATTTGAAACTGCCCGGCCTGTAATGAAGTCAAACTTTTGTTTCACCGATTCAAAGCGGGCATTCAGAGTGATTACATTAAGTAGTCCAAGGCTTTTCACAATGGTTTCGACCACCATGATTTTTTTCCCGATTGAGTCAACCAACGTAAATTGAACATCAGGAAACATCACGGCAAGTGGAATTCCGGGGAAACCACCACCCGTTCCTGCGTCCATGATCGTTGTTCCGGGTTTGAATTTTATGATGTCAGCGATTGCCAGGGAATGCAGAACATGGTGAATCCCAATCTGATCAATATCCTTGCGTGAAATCACGTTGATCCTGGCATTCCATTCGCGGTAGAGTTTTTTCATTTGCTCAAACCGATCGCGTTGCAAAAGAGTCAGTTGCGGGAAATAGGATGAAGGCAGGCTCATGATAAAATAAAATCGTCCGGATAAGCAAGTGCCGATCCGGACGTGTTTGGTAAGATCATTTGATGAAAATTGTTAACCTATGCTAGGTTCTTCGTGAGCAGGTTCCTCGTCGGTTCCGGCAATTTTTTTCTTCGTTTTGGCACCTTTTGGTTTCACTTCGGCACCTTCGACATGCTCCTCAGCTTTTTTAGCAGTTTTCTTAGGAACATCCTTTGCAGGGTGAATTACCTCTTCTTCAACTTCCTTCACAGGTTTTGACTCAGCTTTTGGCGCAACTGCGGCAAGGGATCTTTTCTTTTTGCGTGCCCTTTTCACTCCCGATGAACCGATGACAATCTTGCCACGTTTCGTTTTTTTATCTCCTTTTCCCATATATGATGTATTAAAAATTTCTGATAACCGGCAAATTTACATAAAATGAACGATTCCACCAAATTATGGCTGCAGCGGATCAGCCGGAATATTTCTTGCATTCATGAAATCGCGGACAATGACATCGGATCGCTTAATAGAGTTTCTCAACCAGGTGAGCATGATCTCTGATTGTTCATCATTTGTGAGCTGCCATGGAATGTTGGAGACTCTCAGTCTGGTAGTGAGGGTTTGGATAAAAATTGCAGCAGATACGCTGATGTTCAGGCTTTCAGTAAATCCAACCATCGGGATTTTAATGAAGTCATCAGCCATTTCGAGTGCCACCGGCGTCAGACCTGCCAGCTCGGTACCGAAAATAAGCGCGGTTTTTTGAGTAAGAGGAAGCGTTTCCGGGGTGAAATCATCTTTGTGGGGGGTAGTAGCTACCAGCCGGTATCCCTGTTTTTTTAGGTTTTTCAGGCAGGTTGCGGTGTTGTGTTCGCCACCGTTATACATGACAAGGTTCAGCCATTTCGAAGATCCAAGCGCCACATCTGGGTTTACCTCATATTTATTCTTGTTTTCGATGATGTGTACATCCTGGATGCCAAAACAATCGCAACTCCGTAATACTGCGCTGGCATTGTGCGGCTGGAATATGTCTTCGAGTACCATGGTGATATGCCGGGTGCGGAAGCGGATGGTTGACTGGAATTTTTTGAAACGTTCCTGTGTGATACAACCCTTCAGGTATTCGATCAATTCATTGTTAATTGCAGCTGACGGATCATTGACCGGGTACATGTTCCAGGGTTTCGGGATTTGTGCAAAAGTAAAAAAAATGGGCAAATGTGCCGTTGATTCAGGAAAAAATGTAATTTTGCACCTCCAAATTTCAGATACCATGGCACTCAAGAAGGATAAAAAGATTGACAAAACAGAAGAACGAATCGTTGCAGTTGAAGAGGCATTCAGCAAAACCGAGCAATTTATCGAAAAATATCAGCAGATCATCATGATTGTAATCGGTGTGATTATCGTTGTAATTCTCGGGTTTTTCGGATTCAAACGTTTCTATTTGGCACCCAAAGAAAAGGATGCTCAGAGCCAGATGTTCATGGCAGAAAAATATTTCGAACAGGATTCATTGCAGAAAGCATTGAACGGGGATGGACAATACCTCGGATTCCTTGCTGTTATTGATGAATTTGGCATGACAAAATCGGCAAACCTGTCCCAATATTATGCCGGAATTTGCTATTTAAAACTTGGCCAATTTGAAAAAGCCCTGGAGCATTTGAATAAATTCAGCAGCAGTGATCAATTTGTCGGACCAATGGCCAAAGGCGCTATGGGCGATGCAAACATGGAATTAAAACAGGTACAGAAAGCTGCAGATCTTTACATGGATGCTGCTGAAATGAAGAAGAACGAATTCACTACACCTTTATTCCTGAAGAAGGCCGCTATGGCCTATGAAGAGCTTGGCAATTATGAAAAGGCCATAACTATCTACAAAAAGATCAAAGAAAATTATTCACGTTCCAATGAAGGCAGAGAAGCGGATAAATATATCTCTTATGCTGAGGGACAGTTGAAAAAGTGACAAGTGACAAGTGACAAGTGACAAGTGACGAATGACAAGTGACGGTTAGTTATTAAATTTGTAACAAGGCTTTTTTCTTCCATTATTTGTCACTTGTCATTTGTCATTTGTCATTTACATCCGGTATTCTTAATTTTATGGCCTGAGTAATCAGGCTTTTTTTTATGAACGAATTTCCTCGCATTATTTTTTTCGGCACGCCCGGTTTTGCTGTACCATCTCTGGAGAGACTTGTTATTGCTGGATTTACCGTTGTTGCAGTTGTTACAGCCCCGGATAAACCTGCCGGGAGGGGACTAAAGGAAAAAGCTTCACCGGTTAAAGAATTTGCCCTGCTGCACGGAATCCCGGTGTTACAGCCGGTGAATATGAAGGATCCCAGGTTTTCCGAACAGCTCATGTCATATAAGCCCGATCTGCAAATTGTCATTGCTTTCAGAATGATGCCCAAACAGGTATGGGCATTGCCAGCTCTTGGGACATTCAACCTGCATGCATCTCTTTTGCCTCAATACCGAGGGGCGGCTCCTATCAATTGGGCCATTATTTGCGGCGAACATGAAACTGGTGTTACTACTTTCTTTTTAAATGACCAGATTGACACAGGAAAAATTATTTTTTCGGAAAAAATTAAAATTGGCATTGACGAAACGGCTGGTGAACTTCATGACCGGCTGATGGAAATCGGCGCGAAACTGGTTATCAGGACGATTGAGAGCATTATTTCAGGCAGCGTAAGGGAAGTCACACAGGAATCGTTGATTATTGGTGATACACCGTTAAAACAAGCGCCTAAGATATACACAGAAAATTGCAGGATTAACTGGTACCAGGATGTGGTGACCATTCATAATTTCATCCGTGGACTCAGTCCCCACCCAGGAGCATTCATGGAGCTGAAGATGCCGGATGGTACATTGCGGACCCTGAAGATCTTTAAAACCATCCCTGAGATTGGCTCGATTAACAAGTCACCGGGTGAAATTATTACGGATGGAAAAACTTCTATAAAAATCAGCGCACAAAACGGGATAATCAATGTGAAATTGCTCCAGTTGTCTGGCAGAAAAGCCATGAATACCGGGGATTTCCTGAGGGGCTTCGCCGGAATATTTCCGGAAACCCATGGTATTTAACTGTTTCGGGGGTATAGATATTAACAAAAATTCCATGTTATCAACATTTTCAACTGTTTTCAGCCGAAATCACTTGACTTTTTTTTCAGATACCGTATATTTGCAGCGATTATTAATCATCTATTAATTAAAACTTAGAAAAATGAACAAGGCTCAATTAATCGAAGCAATTGGCAACGATGCAAAACTGACCAAAGTTGAAGCAAAACGCGCTCTGGAGGCTTTTATTGATAATACGAAAAAAGCACTCAGCAAGGGTGAAAGAGTTGCTTTAGTTGATTTTGGATCATTTTCTGTTTCCAAGAGAGCTGCCCGCAAGGGACGCAATCCTCAGAATGGAAAAGAGATCAAGATCGCAGCTAAGAAAGTTGTAAAATTCAAGGCAGGTGCCGCGCTTAACAAAAAAGTTAAATAAGACGTTACAACTTCCTTAAGAAAAACCCGGTTTAGGCCGGGTTTTTTTATGCCGGAGATGAAGGATTATAATGCAGTTCTAGCCTTCTTGATCCTTTATTAGGAGTCCTTACCTGGTTTGCAGGGTTAAACCCGGTACTGTAAATCTGTAGGGCAACAGCGCGTCCTCTCCCGCATAGTCCACCCCGATTCTCGGTCCCTGAAGGATCATATCCGGTGTAATCACCCTGCCATGATCCTCAATCCAGATGACGGAATTTTTACCTTTTCCGGGATGGTCAGAAAGGATTAACCCCGAATGGGAGTAATGGATCCCCAGGAGCTTTGACACCTTGCCAGGCCCTGTGGCGAACCCTTTGGTCACCTTCTCCTTCCCGGCACGCCTGAGCATGATTTCTTTGCCTTCGAGGGGGATAATTCCACGTATTAAAACAGCATGGGGTATTCCTTCCGCATTGGTGACAACGTTGAACAGAGAGTGCACTCCATAGCAAAGGTACACATAGGCGATGCCCCCGGTAGCGTACATCACCTCCGTGCGCGCTGTCCTGCGCCCTCCGAAGGCATGTGATGCTCTGTCGGTTACACCGGCATAGGCCTCCGTTTCGCAAATGATCCCCGAAGTGAACTCCCCATCCATACGAGAGACCAGGTGCTTGCCAAGCAAGTCGCGAGCGATCGTTGTTACATTCGACTGCAGAAAGAAATCCCGGCCGACCATTGATATTTAAGATTTACGAATTACGAAGTGAATTGCGAAGCAATATAACCCAACCACAACCCATACTTGTCATTTGTCATTTGTCATTTGTCACTTGTTGTCACTTGTTGTCACTTGTCATTTGTCACTTGTTGTCACTTGTCACTTGTAATTTGTCACTTCTCAAGGATTTCCCGGAAAATTTTCAACGAATTTTATTTTCAAATCCGGGAAGTCGGTAACGAACTTGATTTTGATATCGGGAAAATCATTGACAAACTTCCATTTTCCACACTGATCAGGAAAATTTTCAACTACCTGTACTTTGAGGTCGGGAAAATTCTCTACGATTTTCACCTTCAGATCTGGAAAATCATTCACAATTTTTACATTACCATAGAGTTTGAAACCCTTGTATACGCAATCTTTGCCAACCAGTTTATCCTGAGACGCAGGCAGGAGCATCATAATTGTTAACAGCAATGAATAGAACATGATTTTAGATGTTAAATTTTTCTGCAATCAAAACAAACATAGGGAACCGAGATGGCAAGTTCTCCGGAATTCCGGGCGATCACGTTTAGTTTTTGTTCAATGATTTTAAACACCGGTTCAACCTGATCTTCGGATAATATTGTTTTCCACGATTCCATAAACGCGGTTCGGATCAAAAAATGGTTGAGGAACGCACTTCCGTCGCTGTATTTTTGTTTAAAACCATCAACATTGATCGTATTGATCATAAAACCGGTTCCTGTAATGAGGTCTCTCAGGTATTCCACCGGTTTACGTTTATCGTTGATGTGTTCATGCATTTTAACAACAGCCTCCTCCATCCCCAGTTCCAGTAACGTCTCTTCAAAAACATCATAAAATTCGATCATGGTGTATGGCAGGTTCATGGTAAGCACCATTTGGGCACCTGCGTCGGCCACACGGTAGCATTCGGCAAGAGATGCGGCCTGATCACTTACATTGTTCAACCCGTTATTTGAAACGATGAGCCCGAAATACCCGTCCGGAAAGGGGATGGCTTCTGCCGTTCCGCGGACGATCTTGGCCAGTTCAATTCCTTTTGCCGCTTTTTTTTCAGTGATCATCGTAACGGCCTCCTCCGAGGGATCAAGGCCGTACACCATGCAGGTCTTTCCCATTCTTTCGGCCAGTTCGAGCATGGGAAAACCGCTGCCGCTGCCGATGTCAAGCACATTGATATGGGTTTTCATACGTATGGTATCGAGCAATGTGAGCCCGAAAGGTGCCGACCAGAGTGGGAGGTCGTCGTATGACAGAGATAACGAGCGTTTGGACATAGGGTCAATAATTAGTCATTCAACACCCTCCACCTGTATCTTTGCGCGCTGTCAAGGATAATTTTTTCATTATCCACCAACCACTGAATGACACGGATTACCTTGTCTTCATGGATAGGATCTGCTGCGATTATGATATCATCAAGTGAACAGGGACTTATCTTTAAAACCGGTTTGATCTTGGACACAATGCTGTCGAACTCCATTTCATTAAGGCTCATCTTGTTGCGTTCGATGCATACATCACACATGCCGCACCGTTTGGTGTCACTCTCTCCAAAATAGGCAAGTAAGGCCTGACTACGGCATTTGTTGGTTTTTTCGACATATGCGGTCATTTTCTCTAATCGCCTTTCAGCATCTTTAAAACGGTCTCTGTAATTTTCATGTGAAATGGAAAGGTCGCGGGAATCGAGCCTTTCCTGCATGAAGATGACCTGAGGCTTGTCTGTTTGCGGAATATAATCAAGGATCTGCAATTTAACGAGGTGGTTCAGGTTGCCGACCACCTTTTCGATGCTGAGGTTGCTTCTGCGGGCGAGTTCGGGTTCACTGAAGTTTACAAACCCGGAAAGGATGCCGCTGTATGAACGCAGCATGGTTTTAATGAAATGATCGAATGACTCGTGTTCGACCTGGTAACGGTAAAGTTCCTCTTTACCCGCCTTGATGTATATTTTCGAAGGATGATGAATTCCTTCAGTCAGCATGACAAATCCCTCCTTTTCCAGGAATTTGAGGCAGTTGAACACGATTACCGGTTGAAAATTATATTGTCCGGCAAATGCGGCAAGGTCGAAATCGAACTGAAGGTCTTTTCCCATCCCGACAGGCAACTGGAAATAATT
Organism: uncultured Bacteroidales bacterium; assembly: GCA_903925275.1. Lineage (GTDB taxonomy): Bacteria > Bacteroidota > Bacteroidia > Bacteroidales > FEN-979 > CAIVAT01. The sequence continues at coordinate 14,541 of CAIYES010000036.1, read as the reverse complement.
ACCAAGTGCCTGGTAAACATCACGGATTGTTTTCAATTCGGGGTAGGAGAGTTCGAGGTTATGTCGTGAATCAAGTATGTCGGCAGTTTCATAAAGCAAAACAGCGTAGGCCCGTTTTTCATCGCGACCTGCACGGCCTGCTTCCTGGAAATAGGCTTCGATGCTGTCGGGCAAGTCGAGATGGATCACCAGCCTGACATTGGGTTTGTCGATTCCCATCCCAAAAGCGTTGGTTGAAACGATAATTCGTTTGTCTTCATTAATCCATGCCGATTGTCGCTGATCGCGTGTTTTAGAATCAAGGCCGGCATGGTAAAAGTCAGCACTGATCTTGTTTTTCTGAAGAAAATCTGCAATATCCTTTGTTTGCCTGCGATTGCGCACATAGATAATCCCGGAGCCCTTCACTCTATTGACAATTTTGAGAAGGCGTTTAAACTTGTCTTCTTCCTTGAAGACAAGATAGGTGAGATTCTTACGCTCAAAACTTTTTTGGAATGCATTTTCCCTTTTAAAATCAAGTTTTTGCTGGATGTCCTTTACCACCCTGGGAGTAGCTGTTGCCGTGAGCGCCAACACCGGTGTACCGGGGAGCAAGGAACGAATGTTGGCGATCTGAAGGTATGGCGGTCTGAAATCGTAGCCCCATTGTGAAACGCAATGCGCTTCATCCACAGCAAGAAGGTTGACTTTCATCTGTTTCAGCGATTCGCGCATCTTCCCGGTGGCAAGTCTTTCAGGAGAAATATAGAGCAGCTTGGTATTCCCGAAGCGGCAATTTCCAAGGATAATGTCGATTTCGTCGGGATGCATGCCCGAATGAATCGCTGCTGCAGGAATACCTCTTTTTTTCAAGTTGTCGACCTGGTCTTTCATAAGGGCGATCAACGGGGAGATAACGACGCAGATGCCATCGAGGGCAAGCGCCGGAACCTGGAAACAGACTGATTTACCACCACCCGTGGGTAACAATGCCAATGTATCCTTTCCATCGAGAACCGATTGAATGATCTCTTCCTGCAAAGGGCGGAAGGAGGAATAGCCCCAGTGTTTCAGAAGTATTTGTTGGATTGTGAGGACCATTTACAAGTGACAAGTGACAAGTGACAAATGACAAATGACAAATGACAAGTTATTAACAAACTTATTACTTTTTTTGAAATAATGGATTAAGTGATAAAAATTATGGCTTATGAGAACTTAAAACAACGGACAAAACAATTTGCGCTGAGTATAATAAGGATGGTGGAGAATTTACCGGAAACGAATACATCAAAAATTATCGGGAACCAAATCGTAAGGTCTGCTACTTCTGTAGCTGCAAATTATCGGGCTGGTTGTCTGGCAAAATCAAAACGAGACTTTATCAGCAAAATGAAAATTGTTGAAGAGGAATGCGACGAAACTATCTTCTGGCTTGAATTAGTGAATGACCTTGGATACTTTCAACCGGAAAAAATTACTCCCATCAAAAATGAAGGAAGCGAATTATTTTTCATAATTGTGGCAAGTATCAAAACTGCCCGCAAAAATCAATAACGATCTCAACAATCCCCCAGCTTGTCACTTGTCATTTGTCACTTGTCATTTGTCACTTGTCACTTGTCATTTGTCACTTGTCATTCGACATCCACTTTCCATATCGAATCCAGCACCGTGCCATCCACCCATTTAACCACGGCCACCACCTCGTCGGTGAACTTTGGTTTGGCCGGAACGCCGCAGATCTTTTCGGCTTCGGCTTTGAGTTCTCCGATGGTTTTGATTGGGAGGGAGGAGTTTTTCATCTTTTCGATCAGGTCGGTGCGGAGCGGATTGATGGCAATGCCACGTTCGGTCACGATCACATCGATAAGGTCGCCGGGGCCGCAAATGGTAGTCACCTCGTCGCGGATCACAGGCATCCGGTCGCGAAAGAGCGGAATGGGCAGGATTACACATTTTCCAAAGAGGGTATTCTGCCAACCACCAATGCCATGCAACAGGTAACCGTCGGAATGGGTTACAACGTTCGCATTGAAATTCACGTCAACCTCTGTGGCTCCTAAGATCACGATATCGACCATGGAGGAAAAGTTACCCTTGCTATGGTAGTTATAACTGGTGAAGGGGCTGGTCCAGGTGTGATGGGGGTTGTCGCGCATCGAGCGCACCCCTTCAAGGTCAAAGGTCTGGCCATCAAGGATATATTCCACGAGACCCTCCTCCAGCATTTTTACTAAATATTTGTTGCTTCCACCACGAGCAAAACGGGCTTTCCAGCCACGTGTTCGCAAGATCTCCGAGAAATAGATCCCGATTGAGAGTGCGGTGCCGCCGGCTCCTGCCTGGAAAGAGAACCCATCGTAGATCAGGCCGGCTTCGTCACAGAATTTTGCTGACCATTCGGCTAACAGCAGCCGGTCGGGACTCTTTGTTATTTCAGTCGTTCCGCTGACGATCTTTTCAGGGATGCCGATTTTATCGAGAACAACTACAAAATCAACGTAGTTACCATTGATCTGCCAGGGCAGACAAGGAAAAGGAATAAGATTGTCGGTAACAACGATCACCTTGTCGGCATATTGCGAATCGGCCAATGCAAAGCCAAGCGGGCCACAGGCTGCAGTGCCATTAACTCCGTTGGCATCTCCAAACGGGTCGGCAGTCGGAGCCGCGATGACGGCAATGTCGATGTGAACTTCGCCGTCCTGAACGGCCTGGTAACGACCGCCATGCGAGCGTAAAACCCCAAGCCCCTTCATCTTTCCTTCGGAGGTAAACCTTCCAAGGGCGCCATTCATGCTGCCTTCAATGCGGTTGATGGTTCCGTCTTCGAGGTATTTGGTCATGGGTTCATGACATGGGAAAGATGCGGATGGGTACCACATCAGATTTTTTATGCCAAGTTCATGCGCTATGTCGAAAATTTGTGTGGCTACCAGGTCGCCATTGCGGAAATGATGATGAGTTGAAATGGTCATCCCATCGCACAAACCTGCTTTGATCAGGGCTTCCTTGAGACTGGGAATAACTTTGTTGCCATCGGCCGGATAGTCGGCGCAGGTGGATAATCTGGGTGCGGCCCGAAAGCCTTCCGGTTTATATTTTCCAACGCCCATGTAAGGCACAGCAGGTTTTCCGTTGACCATTGTCGGAACTAAACGTCCGGCTGCATTGGTTACAAGTTTATCAAATTTAAGCATACGTTTCCCTCCAGTTTTCAGCGAGCTTGTTCATTTTCAGTGCGAGATTGATGGTGTTAACCGCCCTTTTTACCACAGGAGGATCAATCATCTTAGTTCCCAGGGCAACCACCCCAAGACCTTGTTCCTGAGCCTTGTGAAATGCAAAAACGATCTTTTTGGCTTTTTCAATTTCCTCTGGAGTAGGGGCAAACGTTTCATGGATTACCACGATTTGGCGGGGATGAATGCAACCCATGCCATCGAAACCGAGTGCTTTGGAGCGGAGAACATTCTGCCGAAGCCCCTCCATGTCGCCCACATCGGAAAATACCGAGTCGATGGGCTGGATCCCGGCGGCCCGTGCGGCGTTAACCACCCAGCTGCGGGCAAAGAACGATTCGATGCCTTCAGCAGTGCGTTTCGTTCCAAGGTCGGCCGTATAATCTTCAAGTCCGATGGCCAACGCAACAGTGTTCGCGGAACACGCTGCAATGGGGTAGGCATTCATCACTCCAAGGGCACTTTCGATGATCGGCATGATCCAGACCTGGTTCGTCTGATTGTGTTCCTGCTGGATTTTCCGGATATTTTCGTCAACAGCCTTTAACTGTTCAGGATTTTCGCATTTGGGCAACAGAATAAGGTTGACATTGTATGGAATAATGTAGTTCAGATCCTCAATCCCTCGTTCGCCCTGGTTGATGCGAACCATCCTCTCAGCGCCATAGAAATCGATGCCGCAGAGGGCATTCCGCACCAGGAAACGTGCCTCGTCCTTTTTATCCGGGGCTACGGCGTCTTCGAGGTCGAGGATGATACCATCGGGTTTATGGATGCCGGCATTGATCATCAGGCTGGGGGAATTCCCCGGCAGGTACAGTCGTGAAAACCGGTTGCGATCCTTAGCTGTGGTGTAACGGTTCTCTTCCAGCATGAGAGGGAGCCAGTCTTTGTTTGTCGTGATAAGTTTTTTAATGGCCGCTTCGAGGCGGGCAGCGATAACCAATGACAATGCACCCGAATCTTCAATTTTAACATTCGCATGTTGAATACCGAAGAATTCCAGGATTTCATATGTCTCCCTGCGGATGCTGTCGCCGTACATCACGGCTACTTTTGATTCAACCTGAAGCTGAATTCCTCCCTGGCCGGTAAGTTCGAGGGTAACAAAACAATCGGAGCGGACTCCTTTGCCTTTGTTGCCGGTTGTAGCAATTTCTCCCATCAGACAAGTTCGTTAATGTTATTTTTTGAACAGCCAAAATTAGAAAAAAATCAGCTATGATGGTTCGGATTTTAGAATTTAGCAGTTTGCTATTGCAGTTTGCTGAAGTCAACTGAAATGGATGTAAGAAGGATTAGTAGCTCATATCTGTTGAGGTAGTCTCAAAAACCATTTTTCACTGCAAAGACGCAAAGAAGCGAAAAACAACTTTATTGATTTTCAATTCTTTGCGCCTTTGTGTCTTCGCGGTGAAGAAAGATTTTCAGACTTTTGAGATAGCCTGATAAAGCTGACTACTTCATGATAAATCAAGTCACTATTTTTTGTTCTTCAGGAGCACTTGTATCTGTTCCCACTCCAGAATAAGGTCCTTATAGATCGCATCTAGTTTTTCAACATTATCATCCTCAATAGACATTTCAATTTCATTTGCCAATTCTGCAAGAATGTTAAAGCACATGTTCAAGGCTGCACCTTTGATGGAATGGGCTGCTCTTTTAATCCCTTCCAAATGCTTTTCGCTGATGGCGTTGTCCAAGGATTCGATGTCGTGTGAAAACTGTAAGGGGACGACTTCAAATAATTCTTCGAAAATGATCTGGCTGTTTCCAATGTTTTCCATCAACATTATTTCATCAAAATGCAGATCATTTCTTTTTTTGTTGATCTTTTCGATGGAATCACCGGATTGTTTATAAAATGCGATCAAATGTTTTTTTAATATTTTATTCAACGCATTCTGGTCAATCGGCTTGGTTAAAAAATCATCCATTCCTGCTTCCAGGCATTTTTCCCTTTCTCCCTTTATAGCTCCTGCTGTTAATGCAACAATAGGGATTCTGGTCCCTTTGCCTTTTTCATAGTTTCTTAATTTTACAGTTGCTTCAATTCCCGACATCTCAGGCATCTGAACATCCATTAATATTAAATCCGGATTTTTTGAAATAGTCGTATTAAATGCGTCTTTTCCATTTTTAACCTCCAGTACAAAAACATTGGGAATCATTTGTTTAATAATAGTTGTAACCAACAGCATATTTATAGCAACATCTTCGGCAATAAGGATAACCGGGGCAGAATCATTTGCAAGGCCGAAAGATGTATCCATCGGTTCGTTCTTGCTTTCTTTTGGCCATGTGGCGGGTTGATTGTGAATACTTCTCAGATAGTGCAATAATTCCTGAGATTTAACAGGTTTTGTAAGGTTAAATCTCACGCCCAGCTTTTTGCACTCTTCATAAATTTGAATATCATCTGCCGAACTGTGAAGCAAAACAACAGGTTGTTTTTCGGGTGACAGGTTTAATTGCTCACGTATCATTCTGATGGTATCCAGCCCATTGAGATAGGGCATATGATAGTCAACGATAATTACGTCAAACAAAGGTGACTTCTGAATGAACTTAAGTGCGGAAAGCCCATTGTCAATGCCGACAAATTCAATACCCCAGTTTTTAAATGTATGTTCAAGAATTAAACGATTATTGTCATTGTCATCAATTACTAAAACCCGATGGATGTCTGTTATACTGCCGGAGTGAAGTTTTTCACCAACCTCATATCCTGTTTCAATTGAAAAAAAGAAAGTTGAGCCTCTGCCGGGCTCACTGATGATTTCAATTTTGCTTCCCATTTTTTCGGCGAGCATATTCGAAATTGCAAGTCCAAGGCCTGTTCCGCCAAATTTGCGTGTTGTTGAAGAATCTGCCTGAGTAAATGCTTTAAATAGTGTATTTTGTTGTTCTTCGTTAATACCAATCCCCGTATCCCGTACCGAAAAGATGAATTCTCCCAAACAATCATCTTTTTTCACAAAAGTTACTTTCAGTTCTATTTCTCCTGAATCTGTAAATTTTACGGCATTCCCTAAAAGGTTGACCAAAATTTGTTTTAACCTGATGGGATCCACGCTTACAAAGCGCGGTATATCCGGCTGAATGTTCAATAAAAACTCAATTCCTTTTTGGGAAGCATGGTATTTTATGATGTCTGATGTTTGCTCTGCCAGTTCAAAAATATCAGTTTTAATTAAATCAAGCTCCATTTTCCCGGCTTCTATTTTGGAAAAATCAAGAATATCGTTGATGATTCCTAACAATGTATGACCGGAAGCATTGACATTATCGGCATATTGCCGTTGAATCTTATTTAAAGGGGTTTTTTGCAGCAGGTCGGTGAATCCGATAACTCCGTTCAGCGGTGTGCGTATTTCGTGGCTCATGTTGGCAAGGAATTCTGATTTGGCTTTGTTGGCTAAATCGGCTTCTTGCTTGGCTTTTAAAAGTACGGCTTCAGTTTTCTTCTGTTCGGTGATGTCCCAATTGGTGCCGATCATTCGCAGTGGAATGCCCTTGTCGTCGCGCATCACGAAAGCAAGAGCTCTCACGTTGTGAATTGAACCATCCGACCAGACGATACGGAACTCCGTGTCAAATTCTTTTTCACCTTTAATGGCCATCTGGATTTCCGCAAGGCTCCGGGCCCGATCGTCGGGATGCACCCCTGCCTGCCAGTTCTCATATACACTGGTGTATTGATCCGGCTTAATTCCATAGAGCCGATACATCTGGTTGTCCCAGAATAGCTTGTTGCTGGCGATGTCTAAATCCCAAATGCCTACGCCACCTGCCTTTGTGGCAATCGCAAGGCGGTCGGCAGCTTGTGCAAGTGCCTCTTCGGCACGTTTGCGTTCGGTGATGTCGTGGGTTACCCCGACTATTCCTGTGATTTTTCCATGCACGTCACGCAAAGGTACCTTTGAGCACAAAAGCCAATGAACCTTGCCCTTCTTGTCTATCAATGATCCGTCAATGTCGAAAATTGGTTTTCCTGAATCAAGAACAAACTGATCCTCAGCCAGGGCGCGTTTTGCATCTTTGTCGGGATACAACTGAAAATCGGTTTTACCTACTATTTCTTCTTCAGAATTCTTTCCTGCGAATTGAACTTCTTTGGGATTGGCGATGATTTTTCGTCCTGAAATATCTTTCACATATACTGCATCAGGAATCAAGTCGATGATCGTGCGAAAAAGCGTACGTTCATTGTGAAGTGCCTCCTCTGCCTGTTTGCGGTCGGTAATATCTCGTTCGACAAACAGGATGCTTTCGGGATTTCCTTTTGAATCGAACAAAACAGTGGAGTTCACATCGACACAAAACCGGCTGTTATCTTTTTTTACGGCCAGGTATTCTGTAATCTTTTGATCATTTTCGCCTGCAAACAATTTGCGAATATTATCGAGTAAGAGTTCGTGATTTGAAGGATCAATAAAATCAATAAACGGTTTTCCAATAAAATTATTTTTTTGTTCAATTGAATAGCCATACATCAGAGCTAATTTGTCTGACATGAGTTGCAGATTCCCGTCTAATGATGCCATTCCGATTCCGTCGGGAGAAGCAGAAATTATTGCCTCCCATTTTTTACTGCTTTGCAGCAATGCCTCTTCAGCTTCTTTTTGAACTGTTATGTCCACAAAGCTCTCCAATAGTTTTTCTTTACCTCCTATTTGTATCCTTTTAACAGTTTTCAGAACAGTTATCGATGTTTTATCAGCACGAAGCAGAACACTTTCGGAATTATCGCTCTCCTGACCATGATCGCAAACCGGGCAGCATTGATCTTGCACAGGACAAATAAACATGTGGCACTTGCGTCCGATAATATTTTCTTTGCTTTCTCTGATTAACAATGAAGCAAAAGTGTTGACGCTTTCAATAACGCTTGTTTCCGGATCGATGATCACGATGCCAACTGCAACATTTTCAAGAAGGGAACGCTGAAGGTTTTCACTCTCTTTCAGCTGATTTTCCATGAGTCTGCGTTCAGTGATATCTCTGAGAATGCCCATGGCATGCCAGCCATCTTTCAGTTTAAAGGAGGAAAGTGATAGCTGAACAGAGATTTCCTTGCCGTCTTTTCGAATAGCTATAAGGTCCAGTGTTTTCCCAATAGCGGTACCCTCTCCGGTAACTTGAAACCCTGGAAAGGCTATTTGGTGCAATTCATGGAAATGCCTTGGCACAATTAAATCATGCAGTGAATGTCCGATGGCCTCATCATAGGTATAGCCAAAAATACGTTCGGCAGCAGCATTCCAATAGGAGACCCGTCCTTCCGGCTCCATCATCAAAATTGCATCCTGGGCCGTACTGGTGAGGGATTTCATACGAAATTCGCTCTCTCGCAACGCTTCTTCAGCCTCCTTACGCTCTTCAATTAATTTTATCAGTGAGTCGAACAGGTACATGCTGTTCGACGGGGAAGGTTCACTTTCGGTATATTTTAGCTGGTCAAAGGGGTTGAGCGCAAATATGGCTTCTTTTATTTTGTTTATGGTCTCTTTTTGTGATTCTGCATCTTTTTTTTGTTTCAGGAAGCCGTCCCTGAGTTCCTGCGAACTGATTTCTATTGAGTTTTGAAGCAGTAGTGTGTCATCTTCATAATTATAATAGGTATTGCTGATATCCTGAATTATACCTTTCAGCTCAACCGGCAAGTTGTCAACAGAGCCATAGTGTCGTTTAATCTGGCGTAATAAAAGTTTGTTCAAGTTTTCTCCCATTTTGCGCCTGGTTTATACTTCCTTAAACAGCGTAATTGTCATGGTTTGGTTGTGAAGCTCACAATGTTGATCGAATGGTTTGATCGGGCATATTTCTCCATAAGAATAAAAGCCTGCCATCGCAGCATTATTGCCAATAACTTCACGAATAATCTCAAGTTCCTCTTCCACGCGTTGCTTCAACACAAGTTTTCGCCCAACACAACTGATCAGGATAGCAAGGTCGGGATTTGAATTCTGGAGGCTGATTTTCGACATTTCTGCCGCATCATTTGCACCATCGATCAGCCGGTCAAAATTGGCTTTCATAAGCCTTACAAATTCACCCTGAGGAATATCCCCTGCAAAAACCATACTGCCGTCAGCTTCATTTACAGCTAAAACAGTGCGTACAAGTGCTGTTTCCGAATTTTTCAAGAGAAGACTTAAAGGAAACAGCAGCGCTGAGGCAGGCGGGTTTGCGGCATGATCGCCCAGATATCGTTTGTACAGTTCCAGAGCAGGATGTCCATCAAGCTCATACAGGATATTCCCTTTGGATTTGGTGACTTCCCGGTCAGCTCCAAACGAATCCCATCCACCCATCGATCCGTAGCCAACCTGAATATGCTCACCATAAAACCCAATGGCTAACACCAGATTTTTTTCACCTGCCTGATTATGCACAATAACAGTTTCGGCGAAGTTAGCCTGATCACCGGCCAAACCTCCTGTAACTGGAATCCGGTTGTTAAGTCGGTGGTTTAAGCCTTTCGTGAGTTCGCTCCCGTTGATATTCAATCCCTCAGAAAGGATCATGATATGAACAAGATGATCTTTATCAAGGGTTTCTGCAAGTTTTTCGCCAACAACAAAACTATCTTCCATTGTATTGATTTGCTCTTTCGCAATTTCTATTTGTGTGTTTTCAAACCACACAGCTGTACATACGATGTTGTTGTTGAAAACTTCCTCCTGACAAATCTCGCCGGAAGTAGAACAACCGACAATTTGTGCCGCAGGATAGGCAGCTTTTACAAAATCGATGTGTTTCTGTTGTTTCAGCAAGTCTTTGTTGCCAAATAAGAAAACAAGCCGGGCCAGATTACCCAGGTTATTCTCTCTTTTTTTTACCCAGCCTTTGGCTTCGGAATAAATAATCTGTTCTGTTTTCATCTTGTTTTATTATTAAGTCCAGCATAAAAAGGTAATAGACAAAAATAGGTGTTTATTTTTATATTTCAACTGTTAATAAGACATGGTTTTAAAATATAGAAAAACTGTGAATTAAAATTTTATCTTCTTCAGATTTACGGTTTGCCTTTCTTGAAAAACGAAAAATCAATTTTTTAAAAACTATTTTAATATAATCCTCCGATTGCCTTACTTTTGCGTTCGCTTTAAACGCGAAATCCATGCGAAGAAAATCTGGAAAACGATCAAAGGGCATTCCTGTCAAAAGTTCAGGAAGAAGAGTTAGTTCCGGTTCCGGCAAAGGCAGAAAGTGGTTCAGCGGCAACATCCATATGGTCATGATGTTGAAACTGTTGTTGGTACTGCTCCTCCTGTTCTTCTCCCGTATTCTGTTCTATATTTTCAACCTGGGATATTTTTCGAACCTGGGTTTCATGGAAGCGTTGCACTTGTTCATTATCGGATTGCGGTTCGATTTGTCGGCCTTGCTGTTTATCAATGCCCCCTTTATTCTGATGAATCTGATGCCTTTTACATTCAGGTACAACAGGATCTACCAGGGTTTTGCCAACAGCTATTACTATATTATCAATGCCTTCGCCCTGTTCACCAATTTCGGGGATACCATCTACTTCAGGTTTACCCTCAAACGACTTACGGCCGATATCTTCAGCTATATGGAGGTTGGAGGTGATTTTGACAAACTGATCCCTCAGTTTCTTGAGGATTTCTGGTACATGGCCGTGATCTGGATCCTGTTCGTTGTTGTTTTAATCTATATTGCAAAACGGTTCGCCGTTGCCTCGCCGGGGTCAACTAAAAAGGGAGCAGGTTTCCAGTTTTTTTTCGTGAACACAATTTTAATGATTGTAATCGGGGCACTTACTGTCATCGGCATGCGGGGCGGGTTGCAGCTTCGTCCCATCGGACTAGTCACTGCCGGGAATTCTACCCTGGCAAAAAACATACCCCTGGTGTTGAATACACCTTTTTCCCTGGTTAAAACGTTCAAACATCAGGCACTGAAAACCATTACGTGGTTTAGGAAGGAGAGTGAACTGGCAAAAATCTATACGCCTGTTCATCAGGCGGGGCTGACCGGCTTTAAAAACTACAACGTGATGATCATCATCCTGGAGAGTTTTTCGCGTGAGCACATCGGGTTCCTGAACCATTCACTCGACAATGGGCGGTACCAGGGCTTCACCCCCTTTATGGATTCACTGATCAGGGTCGGATTTTATTTCGATGCCTTTGCAAATGGAAAGACCTCCATCCAGGGGATTCCTGCTGTGTTGTCAGGGATACCTTCGCTGATGAACGAATCGTTTATCCAGTCGGGGTATGCAGCGGGGAAGTATACGAGCATTGCAGGGTTGTTAAAACCCCGGGGATATACCACGGCATTTTTCCATGGAGGCACCAATGGCACCATGGGATTCGATGCCTATTCGAGGTTGGTGGGTTTTGATCATTATTATGGCCGCAGCGAATACAACAATGAACGGGATTATGACGGAAAATGGGGAATCAGGGATGAGGAATTCTTTCAATATGCGGCAAAAACAATCAATGGATTTAAACAACCATTTGCAGCGGCATTTTTTTCGCTCTCATCACATCATCCTTATTATGTACCGGCAAAGTATATCAATATTTTCCGCACAGGGAAACTGCCCATCCAGCAAAGTGTCATGTATGCCGATCATTCATTGGGTGAGTTCTTTCATACGGCACAACACATGCCCTGGTATAAGAATACGCTGTTTGTGATCACAGCTGATCATACTTCAGAAGGGTATTATCCATATTACCAGTCGGATATCGGACAATATGCCATTCCATTGCTTTTCTTTAAACCAGGCAGTGCATTGCAGGGCAGAGGGGAAGCGGTTGCCCAGCAAACCGATGTGATGCCTACCGTGTTGAGCTACCTCGGCTTCGATAAAAGTTACCTTGCCTTTGGCAACGATCTTTTTAACAGCGCCAACAACCCAAATACCTTCTCAATCCATTACATCAGTGGTCTTTACGGATTGATAAAAGATGGTTACTATCTGGAGTACAATGGAACCGGATGTACCTCCCTGTTCGATATTACGAAAGACCCCATGCTGAAAGAGAACCTGGTTTCAAAGGGTAAGCCGGAAAAGAAAAACCTGGAGTTGTTCATAAGAGCATATATCCAGCAATATAACAACCGGCTAATCGAAAATCGAATGATGATTGACAATTGGAAATGAAGAATGAATAGCAAATTTCAAGCGCAGTATGACGGATGACCATTCAACGAAACGCATTCTTTTCATCGTCAACCCTATTTCGGGGATTGGGAAGCATAAGGGTGTTGAACGGTTGATCGCGAAACGGATAGATAAATCCAGGTTTGATGTGGAGGTTGTATATACGAATGCACCTGGAAATGCCACAGAAATCAGCAGGAAAGCGGCTCTTGACGGCATCGACATTGTTGTTGCCGTGGGAGGAGATGGGACTGTGAATGAAGTTGCTGCCGGGCTGACAGGAACCGATACTGCCCTCGCCATCGTGCCGGCGGGGTCGGGCAATGGTCTTGCCCGCCACCTGAAAATACCAATGAACATAAAACGTGCAATCGACATCATCGGTCACGGAAATATCCTGAAGATCGATACGGCCACCATCAATGACCAATTGTTCGTGAATGTTGCCGGTGTTGGTTTTGATGCTTCGGTAGCAAAAAAATTTGCTGTTGCCGGGAAACGCGGTTTTTCAACTTATTTCAGGATTACAGCGAGTTCATATAAAAACTATGAACCCAAGCAATATACCTTGATAATTGACGGTAAGGTGATTAAGCGTCGGGCACTGCTGGTGAGTTTCGCAAATTCAAGCCAATTCGGCAACAATACCTCTATTGACCCGGCTGCCAGTGTTAACGATGGTTTTATTGATGTGTGCATCGTAGGAAAGATGCCTGAATGGAAAACAATTTTTTTAGCTCCGTTGCTTTTTCTTCGGAAATTTGACCGGACCAGGTATGTTGAAATCATCCGGGCAAAAGAGGTGATTTTGAAGCGGAAAAAGGGGAAAAGTATCCATCTTGACGGTGATCCGAAGATCATGGGCAAAGAACTTTCCATAAAGATAAACCCCTTGTCGCTCAATGTTATGGTTCCTTAAATACCTTTAATCTCAACTATTATGCAGGAAATTACAACTCACACCCTGACCAGAGGATTAAAATCGACCCTCACTGATTGGGGTTTTTCCGGCACATTTGCCGGCTATACCGCCGATTTTTCGACGCTCATCATTATTTTGTGCTGCTCGATCATCGTTTATTATATAGCAAAATTCATCATCAACAACTTTCTCAAACGGCTGGTTGAGCGATCTACAAGCAAATGGGATGACCATTTATACGAACAAAAGGTATTTACGCGACTGGCGATGCTGCTTCCTGCGCTGGTTCTCCAGGTTTCACTGGTGCCTAGTATTTCACAGTATCCTATAGCCATAAGATATATTGAACTTGGGTTACACCTTTTCATTACCTGGATTTTTTTACGCGTCATTGTATCGTTTTTGAATGCTGTTTACCACATTTATGGTGACCTTGATATATCCGATTCCAAACCAATCAAGGGGTATGTGCAAATCGGGAAGATCCTCACCTATGTGGTAGGTGGGATAGCCATGATCTCTGTTCTGATCGGGCAATCACCACTTACGCTGCTTGCCGGGCTTGGTGCCATGTCGGCCGTAATCATGCTGATCTTCAAAGACAGCATCCTTGGATTTGTGGCAGGGGTGCAGCTTTCAAGCAACAAAATGTTGCATATCGGCGATTGGATAACCATGCCCAAATACAATACCGATGGCACAGTGATCGATGTTTCACTGGTTACGGTGAAGGTCAGGAACTTTGATAATTCGGTGAGTTGTATCCCAACCTATACGCTGATATCAGATTCATTCCAGAACTGGCGAAGCATGGACCAGGCCGGAGGCCGCCGCATGAAAAGATCAATCCTGATCGATATTGGAACGATCCGCTTTGTGGATGGCGTCATGCTTGAAAACCTAAAAATGAAAAAAATTATTATTGCTGACCAACCCAACCCGGATAGCGGTATTACGAACCTTGGACTTTTCCGGAAGTATATTCTTGATTATCTCCGGAACATCCCGCAACTGAACAAGGATGCATCGCTGTTGGTGCGTACGTTGCAACCCACTGAAAACGGCTTACCGATTGAGTTGTATGCGTATTTTATTCCTCCTAACCTGACCGAATTTGAAGATTTTCAAGCCGGGCTGTTTGAACATATCTTCTCGGTATTGCCTGAATTCGGACTGAAAGCTTTCCAACGTCCTTCCGGATGAACTGTGCCGATGGAGAATAGAAAATGGTGAAATGGTGAAAT
>CAIYES010000035.1 GCA_903925275.1 uncultured Bacteroidales bacterium | reverse complement strand
TGTCTGAAAATCCTTTCAAACCCTGTATAGGGTCTCATTTCCATTACCTCAAACCGGGTCAGCCCGTTTTTCACCAGGGGCAGTTCATGCAGCAGTTCTTCACAGGCTGCGATTGATGAATATTCCAGCACCAGGATCGCCTCATGGTTTTCATTGAAGTAAAACTCCCTGACGATCTCATCATGATAAAGTTCATATACTAAGATTGCTTCCTCCGATAAGATCATTTTCTCATTTTCAGGATCGATTTGACGAACATTTTTTTCAACAGCAAGAATTTTCATCTTTTAATGAATTAATAAATTGGTTTCCAATAATTTTTCAGTATGCTCCGGATCTCAGAAAATTGATGGTTTCCGAAATTCCAAGCGAATATGAGGTGGGTTCAAAGTTGAAATGCTTTTCAAATTTTGTTGAATCAAACTCATAATCATATTCATTCTGATAAAGCATTTCATAACTCTCCCTGATCGTTGTGTCAAATATTCCCCCAAAGGCAATCATCCATTTTTTTATAACCATAAAATTTGGTTTTAAACCCAACTCTTTTGAAGCAGTTTCAATGAACATTTCTCCGCTGATCCCCGGATTGCAGGAAGGCAGATGCCAAACCTGATTAAATGATGACTCGGTCTTAGCCAGCAACATCATCGCCTTTGCACAATCGGTTGTATAGGAAAATGTATGGATTGTATTGGCATTCACCAGCCACTGTGCCTGTTTGCCTTGAAGTAAATATTTGAAAACCATCAGATACGGCAGGCTGTTTTTAGTGGCATAAGGTCCATAGAGATCGGCTGCCCTTGCAATCGAAGCACGAATTAATCCGGATTTCATTTCATTGCATAGTATCCTTGCTACTTCGGCACGTACCTCACCCTTCTTACTGCATGGATAATAGGGAGTCTTTTCCGTCATTTTTCCGTTCACCTGACCATACATGTAAACATTGTCGAAAAAGATGAGCTTTGCACTGGTTCGTTTGCAGGCTTCAATCGAATGTTTCATAATGCGTGGCCAGTCTTTTTCCCAAACCTTATGATTGTAAGGCAACCTTGTACATAAAAACACAATAAATGATCCTTTTACTGCAGCAATAGTCTCGCTCAGATTAGATAAATCGGCACAAACAGACTGTGTGCCTGGAATTGTATAACCACTTCGGGAAACCAACCTGACTTTCTTACCCTGTTCAATCAGTTCTTTTGCCAAGGCAGTGCCGATTGATCCACCAGCACCGAGGATCGTATAGACTGTCATAATTAATGGTTTTTCATTTTTAGAAATGATTTTGTTTCCCTGTGATTCAGATTTAAAAATCGGAGCAAGGTATTGAGTATTATCAGATCAAAAGTTAATAAATTGTTAATTCTGACCAATTTGCATTGGACTTACGATTGTTAATTTTTAATTAATCATTAATTGATAATTCTGTAACATCTGATGGATTTAATGATATGATCTTTGCCACATGGTATTTTCCCCTTTGTACTTTACTCCGCATTGTTGTATTGACTTAAATCAGCAAAATGAAAAAAATGTCAAACCGAACAATCAGAATACTGCTCATTAATTGCCTTTTGACTTTTACCGGGTTATCAGTCTATGCGAACCAAATGAACATTTATGATAGTTTAACGATGGACACAATTTCTTGCAATTCGACCCGATTAAAAATTCTTTCCTGGAACATTGGTATGTTGCCTGTTCTCGATATTTTTAAGGATAAGGACGATCGGGCAGAGGCTATTGCAAACGCTCTTATTTCGTGTGATTATTTTCTGACATGAATACCCCTCAGATAATTTGTGGCGATTTTAATACGGATGAAAAAAAAGTTGATAATTATAAAGGGATGCTGACCATCCTGAATGCAGAAGACGGTGTGATTTCAGGAATAAAGAAATTCATCTTTGACGATGAATCCAATGATGCTTTCAGATCAACTCATCCCAACCCACGGCTGATTGATTACATTCTTACAAGGAATTCAAATTTGATCCAGTGGATCAGCCGCAGGGTGGCCATAATAAAACTCAAGTGGGGTAAAGGAACTGAATACCTTTCAGATCATAATGGACTTGAAACATTCATCGTATTCAGAAAAGGTGATTACCTGAGCAAGGTCTACTAAATACTGATTCATGTTAGGCTGGATACTGCACAAACACTCCGATTTTCTGATTAAACCTGAAACATATGAGATACATAAGCTCATCGAAGAAGGGAAGCAGGTAGGCATTGAAATCATTGTGCTTCAGCCCGAACAGATCGAGATCATCGTAAACCGCGATGACCGCAAGAGTATATTTGTCAATGATGTCTCCATTCCCCTTCCCGATTTTATCATTCCCCGGATGGGCGCCGGTACCACCTATTTTGCGCTGGCGTTGATCAGACACCTAGAAAAGCTTGGTGTTTATTCCTTCAATTCTGCAAACTCGATCGACATCGTAAAGGATAAACTCTACCAGTTCCAGATTCTCGCTGAATCAGGGATGCCGATCCCCAAAACAATGCTCGCGAAATTTCCGCTCGATCTGCATGTGGTCGGCAAGCACATCGGGTTCCCCGTGGTTGTCAAAACCCTAACCGGATCGCAGGGTAGTGGCGTTTTTCTTTGCGAAACACTCCATTCACTGGAGGAATTGATGCACATGATTGAAAATTCAAACCCAAATGTCAACCTGATCTTCCAGGAATTTGTGGAGACAAGCCATGGAAGGGATCTGCGGGTTGTGACCGTGGGTGGCAGGGTTGTGGGAGCCATGGTAAGAACCGCTGCCGATGGTAATTTCAAAGCGAATTATTCCAGAGGAGGTATAGTTGAAAAGTTTGAAATTACCCCGGAAATAGAATGGCTTGTGCTGGAGATTGCGAGAAAACTGGATCTGGATATTGCCGGAATTGACCTCCTGTTTGATGGGAATGGTTTTAAAATTTGCGAGGTGAATTCCTCACCGGGCTTTGAGGGACTTGAGCAGGCATGCGAAAAAAATATCGCCAGGGAAATTATCCAGTTTGTAAAGCTGCGGCTTGACATGAAGGCCAAAGGAAAATAGAATCTTTCATCGTTTACTTTTTATAAAGGTTTCGGACTTCCGGGAGCAATGCCACAAAAACGAGAGGGATGGAAAAAAGCATATAAAAGGTTTGTAACCAACCTGTTCCCTGCACAAATATTGTTTCTACCTGAATCCATATAATGAGTGCAAAAGCAATATAAATACAGTATGACCATGCCCAGTGCATGTCTTTAAAGAAATTAAAATATTCTGCAATTTTACTTTCAGGCTTTTTTATCAATGCCCATAAAGTCAGACAAGGTAAAATCCCTAAAACGGCGAATAAAATAATTCCTGGTATTAGAAAATCGTTGAAAGGAGACTTCTCTAAAATTGTTAATGGTAATCCACCCAACAACTTGCCGGACGGTGATATAATTAAAGCCCCTCCGCCACCAATGGCGCTTATTCCGAGGAATGACAATAAAAAAAACAGTAAATTTCTTGCTTTCATTAGTTTTTTCCCGTTCTGCAAAACCTAAATAAAAAATTATTTTGCACCCTTTTTGCCATTTTTATCTTTTTTCCCCTTTTCAGGCTTTTTTTCTTTCTTCTTTTTCTTTTCTTCCTTTTCCGGCGCTGCAACTGGTTCTGCTGGAGTTTCCTCTATCACCGGCTCAACTTTTTTACGGCTGGGGAAAAAGGATATGACAATCACCTG
>CAIYES010000034.1 GCA_903925275.1 uncultured Bacteroidales bacterium | reverse complement strand
GATACGATAAAGGTAACTTATAATACGAATAATGTAGGCGGCATCAGCAAAACAGTCACAGTTTCTTCAAATGCCAGAACTGAAAAAGTTGTTTTGCAAATCAAAGGAACTGTTACACCAAAGCCAACAACCACATTACCTGAAAAACCTGCCGAAACGGGAGCCGTTCCTCTCACAAAATAACTTTTTAATTCATGCGTAAGCAGTAGGCCAGCCATAAGCTGGCTTTATTGCTTTACAAAAACTACTTATTATGCCAACTATTTCCAAACGTGGACACGATTGTCCCCCCTCCCCGATCCGCAAACTTGTTCCTTTCTCTGATGAAGCAAAGAAACGGGGTATTAAGGTGTATCACCTGAATATCGGCCAGCCGGATATTGAAACTCCTGAGAATGTGCTTGAAAAGATACGCCACACGGATCTGAAGGTGATTGAATACAGCCATTCCGCCGGAATTCTCTCCTATCGGAAGAAATTAGTTGAGTATTATAAGAGAGTAAATATTGAGGTTACGCCCGATGAAATGATTGTGACTACAGGTGGGTCAGAGGGCATCCTGTTCACCATGATGGTTTGTCTGGATCCTGGGGATGAGATCATCATCCCTGAACCATTTTATGCAAATTACAATGGTTTTGCCATTGCGGCCGGTGTTGTGATAAAACCCATTGGATCATTTATCGACGATGGCTTCGGACTTCCCCCCATGCATGCTTTTGAAGAGGCCATCACTCCGCGCACCAAAGCAATAATGATATGCAATCCCAACAACCCCACAGGATATCTCTATTCGAAAGAGGAATTGGAACTACTCCGGGATATTGTCAAGAAACACGACTTGTATCTCTTCTCCGATGAGGTTTACCGTGAATTCTGTTACGATGGTAAAAAGCATTATTCTGTAATGAACCTCGAAGGAATTGATCAGAATGTGGTGTTACTTGATTCCATTTCAAAGCGCTATAGTGCCTGCGGTGTGCGAATCGGAGTCATGATTTCTAAAAATAAAGAAATCATGAGCACTGCCATGAAATTTGCGCAGGCCCGTTTAAGCCCCCCCACTTTCGGCCAGATCGCCGGAGAAGAAGCTGTAAATACTCCCGATAGTTATCTGGTTAAGGTTCTTGCTGAATATGTCAAGCGCAGAGATATTGTTGTTGAATCGATCAATAAGATGGAGGGTTGCTTTTGTCCCAACCCAGGAGGTGCATTTTATGCTGTTGCCCGCTTGCCAATCGATGATTCCGACCATTTCTGCCAATGGTTGCTTGAGGACTTCAGTTTTGAAGGGCAAACCGTAATGCTTGCTCCTGCTACAGGGTTCTATTCAACCCCGGGTCGCGGAAAAAATGAAGTTAGAATCAGCTATGTGCTGAATTTGACAGACCTGAAAAACGCGATGAAATGCCTGGAGGAGGGACTGAAAGTTTATCCGGGAAAAAAAAGTGACAAGTGACAAGTGACAAGTGACGAGTGACGAATGACAAGTGACGAATGACAAGTGACTTTCCTATTTCTTTTTTTTCTGTTCAATACAACAGGTATTTCGCCCGTATTTTCGTGAACATCCCGATGCCGGCCTTCCAGCTTCTCCTGATCTCATTTTCAGATTTCCCTGCTTTGATTTGTTGCTGCAAGGTAGCATTGCCGGCAAGTTTATTGAAATAACCGGTAAAAAAAAGTGTATCCTGGTTAAAACCATGAAAGGTTTCAATGAGCCAGGTCAGATTTATTTTTCCCTGTTGATCAGGGTACTTCAGCAGGTAGCCCCTCAGATCAATGCCTCGGCATTCGTGTCCTTCAAATGGTGGATGCAGACTGGCGCCAGGAATGCTTCGGGGAGTAAAGAAAAATGTTCCTGATTTCATCTCCGGATAACCGATTACCTCAAATGGAAATGATGTTCCACGGCCAATGCTGATGGTTGTCCCTTCAAAAAAACAGAGCGAGGGATAAAGATACACTGCATTGAGGTTTGGCAGGTTTGGAGAGGGCCTGAGGGGCAAATCACACTTTGTGCGATGTGTGTAATTTGTCAGCCGGATTACCGTCAGATCACACTTAACCTGGTTTTTCAACCATTTTTCTCCATTTACCATGCAGGCATATTCACCGATGGTCATGCCATAAACGACAGGTACGGGGTGCAACCCCACAAACGATTTATACTTCGGTTCAAGGATAGGACCATCGATATAAAAACCATTTGGATTTGGCCGGTCAAGGAGAATCAGCGGAATGTTATTTTCAGCGCAGGCTTCCATTACTAAAGCAAGGGTGGAGATATAGGTGTAAAAACGAACTCCAACATCCTGGATGTCAAACAACACAACATCCAGTGATTTCAAATCAGAAACATTGGGTTTCTGCTGTGAACCATATAGGGAAACCACCGGGATGCCAGTCGCCGAATCAATGCCACCTGCAAGGGTTTGTCCGGCTTCAGCATTCAACCGGAAACCGTGTTCGGGAGAAAATATCCGCTTTACATCAAACCCTTTCTGTAACAAAAAGTCGACGATATTAAGATTACCCACAACCGACGAACTGTTTGCTACAATCCCGATCTTTTTGCCTTTCAGCAATGGGAAGTATGTTCCTGTGTTCTCCGCTCCGGTTCTCACCTGGGCCGGCAATAATCCCGGCAACATCAGTAAAACCGCTATAAAACAGATTATGAAACCCGCCCGGCGGATCCCGCATCCTGTATCAGTAAATACTGTACTCATTCCATTGATGAAAAAAAGACATACTTTTGCAAAGTAAACATATCTTTTTGTTGAATACTGAATTTTTTCTGGCAAAACGTCTTGTATCACGAAGCAAAGGAAATTTTTCCTGGACCTTTGTGGTGATCGCCATTACCTCTATTGCATTGGGGCTGGCCATTATGTTTGTTGCCGTAGCGATCCTCACCGGATTTAAACAAGAAATAAGGGAGAAGGTTGTCGGATTTTGTGGTCATATTCAGATCATTAGGTTTGCCGAAAACCAGACATATGAACCTCAGCCGATAGAAAAGAACCAGCCCTTTTACAGCAGGCTGCAACACACAGATGAGATCAGCCATATTCAGGTCTTTGCAACAAAAGCCGGTATCATAAAAACAAGGGATCAAATCCAGGGTGTCATCCTGAAAGGAATCGGAACCGATTTTGATTGGAGTTTTTTTAAGAATAAAATGGTGGAAGGTCGCTGTTTTACGCTGAACGACAGTATTCGTACAGATGAGGTGATTGTATCACGAAAAATGGCCAACTTGTTGAATTTGCACATAAACAATGACATGCGGATGTATTTCATCGTAGGAAATACCACGCTGGGGCGAAAATTCAGGATATCAGGAATCTATGATACCGGTCTTGAAGAGTTTGACAAGCTTTATGTGATCGGGGATATACATCACATTCAGAAACTTAATAATTGGACCAATGGTCAGGTGGGGGGTTTTGAAGTTTATCTGAAAAATTTCAACGATATCGACCGGATGGGGATTTATATTTACCACCAGATCGGTTTCAGCCTTGACGCTTTGACAATAAAAATGCTGTATCCGCAAATTTTTGACTGGCTCGACCTCCAGGACATCAACGTGTTGATCATCCTTATCCTTATCATCCTTGTCTCTTCCACTACCATCATTTCAACGTTACTCATCCTGATTCTCGAACGGACCGCCCTCATCGGCATCCTGAAAGCGTTGGGGATGCGCAACAGCGCTATCCGCAAGGTATTTTTATACAATGCGTTGTATATTGTGGGTTGGGGGATGCTCTGGGGGAATATACTCGCCTTCACACTCTGCTTGCTTCAGAAAAACTTTCACCTGGTTAAACTTGCCGAGGAATCCTATTTTGTTTCTGTGATTCCGGTCAATCTGAACTTTTTGAATATTCTTCTGATAAATCTGGGAACAATCCTGATTTGTTACCTGATATTTACCATTCCATCCTTTATCATTTCAAGGGTAACACCGGTAAAGGCAATCCGGTTCAGTTAGAAGGCGGTTTTAATTTTTATTTCAACTCAGGATAGATCAGATCCAACCCGCACTTGAGTTGATTCAGGTATTCCAGGGCATTATGAACGTGTTTTTTAGGAATGATTGAGCCATGCTGGGGCAGGATGGCATTCAGTTCAATATGATGCAGGCGGTTGACAAATCCGCGTGCAGCAATGTTGCTGGCCATGTAGTCGATATGGAAAAGGTCCATTTTCAATTCATGCTTGCGGAAATCATCAACAACCAGCCGCCATTCCAAATCGATGGATGCCCATATATCGCCGGAAAAAAGGAGTTTGGAGTTCTCATCGTATGTGGTAAAAGCACCGGGAAAATGCAAAAACGGAGCGTCGATAAATTTCAGTTTCCTTCCGGATTCGAAGAGGTAAACAGGGTTTTCATTAATATTAACAAAGGTATAATTCGCAATGCCATAGTGTGGAAGAAGAATATTTGTCCGAACCGAAGTGATCACTTTCATTGAAGGCTTCAGTGTAAGCCAGTTGACCATCGAAGCTGCCACATCCGGATCCTGGTGACAAACAATGAGCGCAGCCACCTTTTCTGTCGGAAGAATCTGAGCCACCCGCATGTGCACAAAATCAAAGGAATCCTTACCGCCAGGATCCACCAGAATTGCCTCCTGCCCGTCAACGATCAGATATGTATTGCACCGAAAAGCAGTCTTTTCAGGAACACCAAGCCAGTAAACAGCATGCTGGTCATCATGAAAAAGCGGAGTCGGCCTGTCACAGTTGCCTGTAAACATCCTTCCAAGTTCAACCACATCAATGGTATTCATCGGATCTAATTTTTAGTGTTTCGCATGAAGTCCACATTCTTTAAACTGGGGCAGTTCCCACCACCATCGCCCGGAACGAACATCTTCACCGGGTTGAATTGGCCGTGTACAAGGCAGGCAACCGATACTCGGATATCCTTTCAGGTGCAATTCATTTACCGGAATTTTATGATCATGAATATACTGCCAAACTATTTCATTACTCCATTGAATCAAAGGATTCACCTTGATAATTTTCAAAACCGGATCCCATTCAATCAGAGATGCCCCGCTGCGGGTTACCGATTGTTCCTTTCGCATTCCTGTAATCCAAACCTCCACACCGGCCAGCGCCCTTGTCAAGGGTTCGATTTTGCGTATGTGGCAACATAACCGGCGGTTTTCAATACTTTCATAGAACAGGTTGATACCTTTGGCGTTTACCATCGCTTCTACCCGGGCAGGATCAGGGAAATAAATATCAATGTCAAGATCGTATTTTTTTCGGGTGATCGCCAGGAGATCGTAGGTTTCCTGATAAAGGCGGCCGGTATCGAGCGTAAATATCTTCACCGGTAGTTTCTGCATTGCAATGAAATGACTGATCACCTGGTCTTCAGCGCCAAGACTGGTTGAAAATGAAACCTTCCCTTTGAATTCGGTGGTAAACCATGATAAAAGCTCTCCGGGAGCAGTGTCAAGAAACAGATGGTTTAACGCTGCGATTTTTTCTTCCATATTAAACAATCGTTGTCAAATTTTCTGTGAAGTTACGAAAATCAGGTCATTGAATGCAAGATTTTCATCAGGAATGATGTTTCTGTTTACACAATCTATTCAGGATCTAACACTTATATCTTCACTTCTGCAACACCGCCTATCATCATCTCGGATCAAGAGATAAATCTGGGGGGGAAGGTAAGTTCAAGCGAAAAATCCGGGGGTTTTACACTTGCTCCCCAATTGGCAGCATAGCTGCCTAATCTTTGTAGTACTAATAACAGGTCGTGAATAACAAAGCAGCGTAGCTGCGAAATAGATTATTCTTCCTGCTGCTTGATAAACTCAATAGTCCCTCAGTATGGCGAGATATGGCCCCAAAAAGAATAACTAAAGAAAAGTGCTAATTTTAAGCGTTGCCCCGTGCAGTGAAAACCG
>CAIYES010000033.1 GCA_903925275.1 uncultured Bacteroidales bacterium | reverse complement strand
TTTTCAGGCTGCTAAAGCGAAAGCCCGGGGTTATCGACGATATGATACCATCAAAGCAATTATCTATTTGCTCACCGGAAAACTCGACTTTTCTAAAATCAATCCTCATTATGTTACCCACTCAAAGTGATAAAGAACCATTATTTTAATAAAACATGGCTTGAATTCACAGGAAGAACCATGGAACAGGAATTTGGAAATGGTTGGGCAGAAGGTGTTCATCCCGACGATTTTGATTTCTGTTTAAAAACGTATGTTGAGGCATTTGATAAACGCGAAGTCTTTCTAATGGAATATCGAATGAAAAACAGATTGGGGGAATATCGGTGGATACGAGATTTTGGAAGACCCTTTTACGATCTGGATAATTCATTTTTAGGCTATATTGGTTCTTGTTACGATGTCACAGAAATTAAGGATAATGAATTAAAGCTTATTGCATTGAACGCAACAAAAGACAAATTCTTTTCCATCATAGCCCACGACCTGCGCAGCCCCTTTAACAGCCTTCTGGGTTTTACTGAATTATTGGAAAAGGAACTGCCGACAATGAATCGTGACGAGATTCAGAAGATTGCTGTGACGATGAGAAAATCTGTAAATAATGCATATAGCCTGCTCGAAAACCTGTTGGAATGGTCGCGGTTGCAAAGAGGGATGATCCCATTTAACCCTGAGCCAATATTACTGATGCCGAAAGTGTTGGCTAATACAGTGTTTGTAATCGACTCAGCAAATAAAAAAGAAATTACTTTGAACTATGATATCCCAGATGGTTTAAAAGTTTATGCCGATGAAAATATGCTTGGTGGCATCCTACGCAATTTAACCAGCAATGCGGTGAAATTTACCTCAAAGGGTGGAATAGTCACAGTTGCGGCAAAGTCCGGGGATAATGCCGTGGAATGTTCGGTAAGCGATACAGGCATCGGGATGAATCAGCAAATGAAGGAAAACCTGTTTAATTTGGATGTTAATACGAGCCGCAAAGGAACCGAAAAAGAACCCAGCAATGGTTTGGGATTGCTTATTTGCAATGAGTTTGTAGTGAAACACGGCGGCAGATTATGGCTTGAGAGTGAGGAAGGTCTTGGAAGCACCTTTTACTTTACATTGCCCAGCAAAGTATAGCATAAAAAGTAGTTGGGTGTAATTGGTGTAGCATTTGCTTTGCACAAACCCCGGTCATCGTGTCGTCCAACTCTGGGTGAAATTCGCTTAAGAGTACCTGTGTCGGTTCTGCGTAACCTAAAATGCCTCCCTTAAAGGTCCTTGAACTTCGCTTTAAAAAGCCACAAACTTGGGGAACTTTTATTTCAAAATAATTAGCGGGAAATCCATACCGTACCCAAAACTGTTGGGGTACTGCGCTTCACCCTTGTACTTTTCCGAAAATTCTGGCAGTTTGTTCTTGAGATAAACTGATAATTCTTCGACGGTTATTTTTTTATCGCTGTTGCCATCCGCACCGCCCTGCAACCCCTGCAAAATGGTGTAGGTGAACAAGCCGTGCCCAAGGGTTTTAAACTCGGTGGCAAACTGTTGGCTGCCGCTCGATGCAATCCAATAGGTGCCCGTGCTTCGCGCCAGTTGCGCGATTGAGCGTTCTTCTGCGGCTCCCCGTGATGCAAGCATTTCAACCATTCCGCCCGACTGGCAGGCATCGAATACGAACAACTGCTTCTGTGCCTTCAGGTCTTTTGAAAATGCCTGCAAATCGCTTGCGGACAGGGCTGCCTTCTGCATTTCGGCATTGGTACTATATAACTGGGTTACATCATAGGGGACGATGTAAAACTGGGAGCTCTTATCTTCGCTCATTACCCCGTGCCCCGCATAGTAGAATATGAAAACGTCTTCCTGATTTACTTTGCCTTTCAGTTCTGTGAATTTTTCCAATACGGATGAACGGGTCACGGTTGCATTCTCCATAAAAACTGTTTCAATTCTGCCGAAAATCCCTTTTGACCCCTTTTCCATTTCGGCTTTGAAGCTTGCGGCATCAGCAATGGCATAGTTAAGCTTGTATTTCGGGTTTTTGTAGTCGTTGACCCCGATAATGAACAGATACAAATTTGCCGTGGCTTTTGCCCCTTGGTATATCAGCGTTATTTCATC
The DNA here is from genome assembly GCA_903925275.1 of uncultured Bacteroidales bacterium. GTDB lineage: Bacteria > Bacteroidota > Bacteroidia > Bacteroidales > FEN-979 > CAIVAT01. The sequence goes on along the minus strand of CAIYES010000033.1, from coordinate 18,425 downwards.
GGCGATGGCTTCGGTGCGACTGTTGTTGAACGCGGTGGCTTTTATCCTGTTTTCCCCGCCCGTAAGGGTAATATTGAATGTTCTGATGCTCTTTGAATTGTTTTGAACCATTGGTTTAAAGCCACGCTGGGTGGTTTCAACCAGTTTGCCGTTCAGGTAAAGCAGCACCTCGTCAACGCCACCCCCTTGGTCGGTCACATCAACGGCGATGGTTACCTGCGGATTGCCGATTGCCGCATTGTTGGCGGGTGATGTGATCTTAACCAAGGGCGGCAGTTTTGAAATGTCCGTTGTTTGTTCACCTTTTCGCTTTAATATCTCCAAATCGGTTTCGCAGCCTTCCAGCACTTCGGAAACAATGTCGGGGCGATAGAACTGGTCGGAATAATTCTTGGCGGGATAGAAATCAGCGGCTTTATCAGCGCCGTTATTGATGTGCCAGCCGATAAGCTCGTCGCCACCTTCGGAAGAGATGAAGTACCCGTTGGCGGTGTAAAGCACCCACCGATTGTTGTCGGGGTGGGCAAACAGCGTAAGGAGCAAAGCGCCATCGCTCATTCGGTACCAGCGGATGGTGCCATCGCTCATTGCCGTAAGCACCGAGCGGTTATCACCAGCTATGTTTACTGCACAAACTACTGCCTGAGTGGGTGTTTTCCATTTTAGTTCGCCCGTTGCATCTAAGCAATATATATACCAGCTTGCGCCAAAAACAATGTTTGTTTTGTCAGATGAAATATCCACGCATTTTGCACTTTCAGATTGTTTCAAAAAATTCAATGTTTTGCCGTTAAGTTTTGGAGAAGGGTAACTTCTCCAATCGGTAATCGTAATGTTTCCAAGCTGGTCGGTATAACTTGTAAGATTGGCAAATCCTTTTAAATTTGCGGTGAGCTGCTTATTCCTTACAGAAAAATGCAAAGAAGGTTGTCCAAAAGACTCAAATTCGATTTCATTCCCTTCGTCGTTTATTTTTAAATGGGTTCTATCTTTTGAAGCATAATTATTGGTTTCAGCAGCTTTGTAAAAAACAAGCTTCCCATCGGCTTTCATTCTGCCAAAGTCAGGCTGGGAGCCGCAAAAGATAAATGAGTTGTCGGGCATAGGTTTTATATCCATCACATCATTTGGGCAGGCAGTATAATCGGAATAAGTGCCCTTTCCCTCTTTTTCCCATCTTCTTATTTGACGCCACCACTTACCGTCTTTATTTATCGTGTAAGAACCCCCGCCAAACAAATACCTGCCATCAGTTGAGAAAGACAGTATATATAAACCTTCTATGTTATTCGTTCTATCTGAAAAATCGGGTTCATATAGCAAAGAAAGGGATGTGCCGTCGTAAACTTCAATAGCTGGACTGTCTTGATAGCCCACTGCAATTTTTTTGCCATCGGGGGAAAAAGCAAGGGAACGTGGCTGTTTACCACCCGAAATTTGAATCTCCTTTAGCTTGTCAAAGTATTTATCGTACAGTCGTAAATACCCGTCAAAACTTACGGTGGCAAGGCGACCAGAATGGTCGAAACAAAGATTGTAAATTCGAGCCTCATACCCCTCCAGTTTTTTTAATAACTGAAACTGTGTTAAAGCATCAGACCACATATAAATGCGAACACCTCCTGTCTTACCTAAAGCCGCCGCCAAATATTTTCCATCAAAAGAAAAGTCCAAATCATTGATTACATTTTCCAATCCCGCAATTCTCTGAATTAATTCGCCAGTATTAGTACTAAAAAAATAAATATTATTATTTACCCCATCATTACTTGTCCATCCACCCACTACAGCAGTTTTACCATCGGGAGAAAGTGCGCAGGAGTATAACAATCCTTCGTTGTCTATGCCAATGGGCGGGCGAAATGTGCGGATAAACGCTCCATTTCCGGCATCCCAAAGTTTTGCGGTTTTATCATCGGAACAGGTCAGTATGTATTTTGCCTGCGCATCAGAGCTTATGTGAGTACTTTTAGCAGTATGCATCTCGGTGTTTAACCGCAAGATGGGCTGGGTGGTCTGGGCAATGGCTACGCCTGTAAGAAGAAGGATAATAAGCAGGGCTGCAAGCAAGGTTTTGGCGTTCATCTTAGTATAGTTTGATGCAAACAAATATAATAGTTCCAAATATCACATTGGTCAATTGATTTGAAAATGATCCATTTGATATCTGGCAACCCGCCAACTATTTTACGGAATTTGGAAACATTGCTGGTTTGAAAGCCCAGATGTTGGAACCACGGCTCCCAACCATTCCATCTGCGCTAAGGGTATGCCGCCTTTGACCTTGTCTACGGAACTCAACATATTGACAGCCTTGCTGCGTCTGGTGATGACCTTCATCGTAATTTGGTTCTTCACTCAGGGTGTTCTGGTAAATCCAATAACAAAGATTACTTCCAATAGTTTTTCATCAGCTCAGCAACCCAGTAAGGCTGCCTGATATTCCCCTTTGGCTGGGGATAAGAAGTTTTGAACTTTGGATCGGATCAGTAGGCCCATTTCACCCAGATACTTCCCCAGGTGAATCCTCCTCCGAAAGCAGCCAGGATGATGTTATCACCCTTCTTTAATTTTTTTTCCCATTCCCAGAGGCAAAGGGGAATTGTAGCATCGGTGGTGTTCCCGTAACGTTCGATGTTGATCATTACCTTTTCTTTTCCAACACCCATGCGACGGGCAGTTGCATCAATGATCCTCAGGTTGGCCTGGTGGGGAACCAGGTAAGCAATATCGTCGGCGGTGAGGTTGTTACGTTCCATGATCTCAGCTGAAACATCTGCCATGCGGGTAACAGCAAATTTGAAAACCGGTTGTCCCTCCTGGTAAATATAATGCTCCTTTGCATCAACCGTTTCATGGGTAGGGGGTTTTAATGAGCCGCCAGCCTTCATGTGCAGGTAGTTACGACCTGAGCCATCGGTACCTGCGATTGTGTCCATAATCCCGATCTCTTCGGTTGTAGGCTCCAGCAATATGGCGCCTGCAGCATCACCAAAAAGAATGCAGGTTTCACGGGTGGCATAATCGGTAATCCCCGACATTTTATCACCACCAACCACGATCACCTTTTTATACTGTCCTGTCTCCACGAATTTTGAAGCAGTGATCACTGCAAACAAGAACCCCGAACAGGCAGCATTGATGTCAAAGCTGAAGGCATTCCGCAGCCCGGCCTTGTCACTGATGATATTGCCGGTAGCAGGGAACATCATATCTGGTGTGACTGTTGCACAAATCAACAGGTCAATTTCCTCCGGTTTGGTACCGGTTTTTTCCAGCAATCCTTTTACTGCTTCTGCCCCCATATCGGAGGTGCCCAAGCCTTCTCCCTTCTGAATATGACGTTCGCGGATACCGGTTCGTGAAACGATCCAATCGTCAGTTGTATCCACCATTGTTTCCAACTCCTTGTTTGTCAATATATAAGGTGGAACCCAGGCGTTGACTCCCGAAATTTTTGCTCTGATTTTCGACATGAAGAAGAAGTAAGGTTAGAAAAATAAATTAAAACTGGTTATTTGGGGAAAGACTCAAGTGCCTGTTTTATCTTTTCCGAGAGTTTTGCATTGTGTACATCTTTCGTAAGAAGTATCATATTGTAAATGGCCTTGTCGTTGGAAATACCATGTCCGACGACAACTGTTGAATTTATCCCGAGAACAGGAGCTCCTCCGTAATTCTCAAAGTTAAATCGTTCAAAATATGGATCAAGGAGCCCTTTTTTCCTGAGGATCTCGTAAAAAGCTTCGCCCTGTTTCAATACAACATTGCCAACGAAACCATCGCAAACGACAACATCTGCAATATCTGTATATATAAATCGCGTCCTTCAATATTTCCAATAAATAAGAAATCCTTCGACTCTTTCATCAACTGAAAGACGATTTGTGACGTCAGGTTGCCTTTTTTTTCTTCAGAGCCGATGTTCAGCAAGGCGATACGGGGCTGATCGATGTTGTAAACATGTTTGGCAAAGAGGGATCCCAGCATACCAAATTGATACAACACATCGGGTTTGGGATCAGGATTGGTTCCGACATCAATTAAAATCGTAGTACCTCCCGATTCTTTCGGAAGATATGCCGGCAAACTCGGACGAATGATGCCCTGAACAAGGTTGACAGAGGAGATAGAGCCCACCACAATTGCACCCGTACTTCCTGCGCTGCACAACCCGTCAATTTCGTTGTTTTTAAGCAACCTGAAGCCAACAGCGATGCTTGAATTCGGCTTGTTTACCAATGCTTTGGTTGGCTGTTCATCCATCTCGACCCTGTCGGGGGCGTGCACGATTTCGAAAATACAAGGATCTACCTTCTCTTCTCTGAGAAAAGACACAATAACCTCCCGATCACCAATCAATACGATCTGATCGGAATTTGGAAGCTCCTTTTGAGCCATAATAGCCCCATGTATCGTGGCAGTCGGAGCAAAATCCCCCCCTAAAACATCCAGACCGATTTTCATTGGCTACAGATTATGTAAGAATCACTACTCCGCAGAAGCCTTCACAACAGCTTGTTTCCCACGGTAATAACCACATTCATTGCATACGCGGTGGTACAATACAGGAGCGCCGCAATTTGAACATACGATGGTTGTGCGGGCAATGGCTTTATCATGTGTTCTTCTTTTATCCCTGCGGGTTGTGGAAATTTTATGTTTCGGGTGTGGCATAATACTGGTTATTTACAATTTACAATTTACAATTTATTTCTTTTTCTTAAGTTGATTCAGTGCTTCCCAACGTGGATCTTTAGCATGATGTTCACTCAGTTCTTTTAACTTTTGCAGGATCGCAGGATCGCACTGGCTGTTGCCTGCTGCATCCTCCGGGTGTACCCTCCTGATGGGTACCAACAGGTGGATATATTCATAGAGGAAGGGGCTCAGATCGAATTGGTGTGCTGTTTCCGGAATGATCTGTATATCTTCGCTCTCTTCGTAGTAATGATCGCCATATTTAACAATCAGCCGTTCATTTCCCTTAACTTCAATCTCCATCAATTCATTGCAACGGTCACATGATACCATCACTTTTCCATGGATGTCAAAATGAAGATCCATCATCCGTTCTTCCTTTATCATGGTTACGGTCACCAAAACCTGACCATCCCTGATCTCAGCATCTTCAACCTGATCAAAGAACAACTTCCCAATTTTAAAACCGAATGTATGCGTGCCAGGTTTCAATCCACTGAACGCAATCTGATATTGTTCCGGGTTATTCACGTTACACCTAAAAAAGTGTGCAAAAGTAAAAATTAATTTGATGATTACCAAATACCTGATTACTTCCTGTACGGCAAACGGGCTTTTGATGTGTGATTCGGCTGAAAGGGTCAAAAAAAAGCATGTGGACAAAACAAAACACAGGTGGGTTGAAATCAGATTATTCTGTATGTTTGCGGTATTGATTGAACCTTATAATATGTTGTATATGATCAACCAATTGATAACCAAACTGCTCCCGCTGATGCCTAAAAAACTGGTGTGGCTGTTTTCAAGGAAATACATTGCCGGTGAAACCATTGATGATGCCATCAGGGTTTGCCGAACGTTAAATAGTCAGAATATTCGCATCACCATCGACCTGCTGGGCGAATTTATTTCACGGCTTGAAGAGGCTACGGAGAATAAAAACGCTTATTTGGAGATCATCGAACGGTTGGAGAAAGAAAAAATTGATGGGAATTACTCGCTTAAACCCACCAGTTTCGGATTGCTGATCGACCAGGAAGCATGTTACCGGAATATCAGGGAAATTGTTTCAAAGGCTGCCGCCCATGGAAATTTTATCAGGATAGACATGGAAGATTCCCAGTGTACCGATCCTGAGTTAGCCTTATTCAGAAAGCTACACAGTGAATTTCCAAACCATGTGGGCCTTGTTTTACAAGCCTATATGAAACGGACTTTACCGGATATCCAGCATTTACAACCCCTTCACAAATCCGATACTCCGCTGAATTTCCGCCTTTGCAAAGGGATTTATGTTGAACATGAATCCATAGCTTATAAAAAATATCAGGAAATTAACGACCATTACCTTGAGGATCTTGAATACATGTTCCGGCAGGGTATGTATCCCGGCATTGCAACGCATGACAAGCCACTGGTGGAGGGTGCTTTCAGGCTTATTGAGAAATATAAAATTCCTAAGGAAAGGTACGAGTTTCAGATGCTCTATGGCGTTACCCCGGAATTAAGGAAATATATTGTCGAAAAGGGCCATACCATGAGGGTGTACGTTCCGTTCGGGAAGGAGTGGTTTGGCTATTCAACACGCCGCCTGAAGGAGAACCCAAAAATGGTAACACACATTATCAAAGCGCTGTTTACTTAAAGGCTTTTTCCAACATCCCGTCTCCTGAGAGTTTCAGCCTGTCGAAGTATTCCGGTGCCGGCTTTCCTAAAAGTTTGTCAACATAGATTTTAGCCAGATACTGACCCAGCATGAAACCTTGTCCGCGCAGACCAAGGAACAGGCCGAGTTCCGGATCGATGATCATGCGCGGTTCAACATAATATCCTGCCCATACTGCCTGGAAACCAACAGAAGAGAGTTCTGGAATCCAGTTGGTAAATATCTCTGATGCGATTTCCACGAAATCCCCGGAATTAACTTTGATATTTTTGCCTGATTCCATGGGTTCTACGGCTGGTGAGGCACAACCGATGATCTGCCCGGTTTCGGCCAGTTGCTGACCGTAAACAGCGCTGAACCCTTTGTATCGCCGGCGATCGATGAGCATCGGCAATGGCAAACCCTGTATGCCAAGCATGGGCAACCGCCGGGTGATGAAAGCCTGATGTTTCACCGAAAAGAGCCCGGTTTCAATGTTCAACTGCCTGGCGAATTTCTCTCCTTCCGGCCCAAGGGCATTGATAAAGACTTCGGTTTCATATTCAACGAACTGATGCTGGTGATTCTGAACCAGGATCGTATAAAGTCCATCCACCTTGTTTATATCGATGAGTTTGCAATCCTCCTCAACCCGTCCTCCTTTGTCGATACCTATGCGGCGTATCAGGTCGATTACCCGGCCAGGCGTTGCCTGCCAGCAATCGCGGGTGATCAAAGCCGCCAGATAGTTGGTAAGATTCGGGTTGATGTGCGGGGATATCTCTTTCGCAAAATTCACAGGATCTACCATATAGGCATTTGACCAGGACATTGAATCGACCAGCGCATTGTACATGGCGTCGTCGTGGGCAAAAGTCACATACAGTCCCTGGCGGTAATCAATATTGTGGATTTGCTGAAGTTCCTTAAAAATTTCATGGTTGCGCGATGCAATATCCGACAATTCAGGCAATGAAAAATTAGGGCGGCCACCGGCAATATTACGCCAGGAGGCCCCACGGCCATAATTAAGCAACACCGGCGCCATTCCGGCTTCGCTCAGGTAACGGAACAAGGCGCTTCCACCTATGCCACCGCCGGCCACCAAAGAATTTACCTTGATTTTCTTCGGAGTTTTTCCATTCACACCGGTAATTACATGCTCATGTACCGATCGGGGAAATAGTTCTCCCATCGCAACCTGATTCGAAAGCGGGCCACGCGGCGTTGGTTCGCCAACGATAGAAATCCCCGATCCATGCAGCGTCGATTTCAACCGTTTGATGCAACGCTTTCCCCGGCAGGCGCCCATTCCCAGACGGGTGGTGTGTTTTACCTCATCCACCGAAATGAATTTCCGTTCGCCGATCGTCTCCAGAATTTCTTCCAATGTCACATCATCACAATGGCAAACATAGGTAACTTCCTTTGCCTCCTGGTTGTAGGGCTTAAATTCAATGGGATCCGGATAGTTTTTTCGTACAATAAAACCCCTCACTTTGCTCAGGTCTTCACCATGGAGATTCAATGAGCGAACCCGGGCGATGTTTGTCTTGTTGGGTTTTCGCAGCACCTTTTCAACAATACCTTCTCCCAGTTGATTTCCAAAATTATCGACCAGGAAGCACGCCGATTTTTCGGCTACTTCATATTCAATAGGAAGAAAAAGCCAGTCTTTTTTCAAATTGTACCCGAAAATCGCCAGTCCGGGACATTGATACACGCAATCCATACATCCGATGCATTTCCCGAAATCGATCTCCGGAACGGTACTGGTTGATGATTTTGTGATGGCTCCGTGCGGGCAGGCAAAGGCACAGGGGTTGCAGGCAAATCCATAAAGGCAGTCAATCAGAACGAAACCCTTTTCATTCATACGTTCCGGGGTTGGTTGAGCGGCATCCTGAATCACCCTGACGGGGTGTTGCTGTGAATCGATGTACTCTTTCGACAAGGCGAGGAATTCATCATAATCGAGGTGTTCGCCAAGTTCCATGAGCACATCAAAGGCAGCCTGTCTTCCGCGGAGAACGGCACTGGTGCCCTCTCCGATGCGAATGGCATCCCCGGCACCAAAACAACGGCGACCAAAAATTTCATTGCCTTTGATGAGCAACTGGTCATCCTGTACCAGTCCTGTGCAGATGTTGATGGCATCAATGTTGTCAATTATTTTCTCCGTTCCCGGGATGGCTTTAAAATTGAGACATTCAGCAACAACGGCTCCAACGATGCCGTCATGATTCGCATTTGGAATGGCCTTCAGCAGGATGTGTGAAGTAAGGATGGGGATTCCCAGTCGCCTTACCCGGTTTGCCTGAACCGGAAAACCGCCTTCGTTGGGCATGGCTTCGATAATGGCTTTGACGCTGGCGCCAGCCTGCATGAGTTGATAGGAAGTCAGATACCCGATGTTTCCGGCTCCAACCGTGAGAATATTTTTTCCAAGCAGGGTAAGCTCCTGGTTCATCATTTTCTGAACCACGGCAGCCGTAAACACCCCGGGCAGATCATCGTTTTCAAAGGTGGGCATAAATGGCACGGCACCGGTTGCCACGATCAGGTTTTCCGCATCCACAAAAAAGATCTCTTCCGTGCGGATATTTTTCACGGCGATGCGGCCTCCTTCAAGGATATCCCATACGGTTGAATTCAGAAAAATTCCATCATGGTTCTCACCGGCCAGCGTTTTCGCGATGTCAAAGCCCCGCATGCCTCCAAATTTCCGGTCTTTCTCAAAAAAGAAAAACTGGTGGGTCTGCATAAGAAACTGCCCGCCGATTTTATCGTTGTTATCAATGACAATATTATCAACATGGTGTTTGTTGAGTTCTTCACGGGCAGCCAATCCGGCAGGCCCGGCTCCGATGATGGCCACCCTGGTTTTATATACGTTCAGGGGCACATCCTTTTTAACAGGCACACTGTGAGGAGCATAATCATGCGGAATCTCCTTCACCTCATGCACCCCGTCGACAATGGTGATGCAGATGCGTTTTATCTGGCCATCAACGAGCATTTCACAGGCGCCGCATTTTCCTATTCCGCATTCGAGACTACGTTCACGGTTGGTCAGGCTGTGGCTGTGCACCGGATGTCCCGACTGATGAAGGGCAGCGGCAATTGTAAATCCCTTGTCGCCGGCAATTTCCCGGCCTTCAAATAAAAAAGTGGACTTTTCTGTTTCTAAAATCTCCAGGATTGGATGTTTTGTGATTTTAAACATAGGAGGTTGAGATTTGGCGTGACAAAAGTACTGATTTTCCAAACACAAAATCCAGCATACTGTTAATCTATTCACAACTCATAAATTAAAGCAGAATCCTACTGAGAACATGTTTTCAATCTGCAGGTGCCTACTCACGGCTGATTCATACAGCAGATGAGTTTGAATGCTGGTTTTCAAAAACTTATTGATTCGTATTCCGACCAGATTGTTCAGTACAACATCAACTGGTTTCTTGTAATTTTTAAACATCAGTACATCGCAATTCCAATGAACCCGGTTTGAAACATCCCGGTCGACTAGTAAATGCATACTCAAACCATATTCAAAGATGTGGTTTTTATCTTTGGGAACGCCATAATAATCGGAAACCTTTAGTTGATCAAATATCACTTTATTGTAAACGCAGGTAAGTTTGGCGGAGGATAATCCCACGCTCAGCGTGACAAAGCGGGGAACGGTCCATCCGAAACCGGCCGACATTGTCCAGATCAACGGGGTAAGAAATGAAGCATTGAGTGTTTTGCAAAGAGTTCCTGATGTTCCGGTTGCATAGTTATACGCATTAAACAGGCGGGTTGACAGCCGCGAAAAGGCTGAAAAAGAAAAATTCTTACTGAGACTGAACTCCAGCCTGGTGTCCAGTGTATTTTCATCGGGCTGAAACCGGGATATGCTGTCGAAGAAGCACTGAATACCAAGATCATGAACAAAGGAGTTGGAAATTTTCAAATTGCGGTTATTGTTAAATTGGGATTGGTATTTGACGTGTTGCAAAAGCGAAACCTGGTTGGTGTTTGGATCATGTTTCCAGTTTATAACCAGTATATTGGAACAGGTTACCGCATACTCCAAATCCTGGGTAATGCGAAATTTTATCATCAGGGAACCAGAATCAGCAAGGTGGTTTAATCCGACGAGCATAATGGTGTCCTTCCATACCAGGTTCTGACCGGATGTTGGGAACGACATCAAACAGGCACAAAACAATACAACTCCTCCCCCCATCCTGATCGTATGCACCGGTTTTTCGATTAATATGGTTCATTACTCTGTAGGCTTATGCTTGATACTTCTTCATGATTACCTGACTGATATTTTTTGTTGCTTTGTCAAATTCCAGCTTTCCTGCATATCGATGTTGAGAAATATCAACCTGATCCGGGCTGCTTTATTTTCTCTTACTGCACCCGACAGGACAAAGAGCCGGTAGTTGTATTCACCGATGAATTTTCCCCAGGTTACGATTACAGTAAAATCCGGCTTTTTTATCAGGCTGTCCCGGGTCAGGTCTCTTCCGACAGGTTGTATGTGCGGCAGGATCTGGTCAAGGTGCAACCCCGGCAAGGAATTATAAGAGGAATCGGGGTGCAGCGCTTTCACCACATCATAACCCGACCACTGGCATTGGGCCGTATCACGCAGAAGGAGCAATCCGTTCCGGTCAAAGTTCATATGGCTTAGCAAATTTTTTCTGAATACCGGATTTCTCAATGCCTGATAATAAGAGGCAGAGTCGGAAAATAGGTAAATATCATCGGCAGGAAACTTATATTTTTCAAGGAATGAGATCAGCCTTTCCGGTGTTTCCGCTTGAGGCTCTTTCATCCCGTATTTTAATTTCATGACGCTTTTGCAGCCTGACGTGAAAGTTAACATCAGGGTTATTACTGCTAATTTTTTTATAAGGGAAAATGTCTTCATCTGTCTCGAATTTTTATTGATTATCAGATTTATACGAAAAGAAACTGCCCTGATGCAGTATCTGCAGTGTAATCTTTTTCATTTACACGGAAACGGCATCAGGGCAGCAACTTTTACAATTGAAATGCCACGGTATACACACCATTGGCATAAGATACCGGATAGTTCCCGGGTTTAATTGTCAGCGGAGTGGTTGATCCCAGGGCTTTGCAGGTTGTAGCCGACAAGGTGTAGGGATCCAGGATCGTGATGCTCTTTTTATCCTTAAAATAAGGCATCGTCGATCCGTTTTCATAATTGTTAAGTGCATCCGATGTTACTTCGACAATAAACTCATTTCGTTCATTGAGCGCAGCTTTTACCTGGCACAGGTTCTGACCATTTCTGACCATCGCATCATCAACTCCGACAGTTATGTCGAAGCAAAGCCCAAATCCTGATTCGCAGTTCATTTTCGGACGATGGAAGTTGATAATAAGTTTCACCCACACTGCTGTCGGGGGTGGCGTAACAGATTTCAATTCTGTTGCATTGGTGGTTTCGGTGAGCAGAAATATGCTCAGCATCGAGAATAGCATAATCTTTTTCATTGTTTTCTAAATTAATACTGGTCTGTTTGAGCTGTCAATCATTCCGCTTGCAGCATGCGGCCGACCGTTATGTTTTGGAAGTGTGGTCTCACTACCGAAAATTTGGTTCTCCCGGAGTCACAATTTTTCATTTCTTCTCATTCATTCATCGTCGTACGACCTCCTTTTCGATTGATGTATTTCTTGCTTAATCGGGTAAGGAGGCAAAAGGTAAATCAAGGAAGAGCACTTTTTTTTTAAAAAGTCATCATAAAAAATATAATCAGATATAAATCATTATTTTACACTTTTCGCTTGGAAATTATCTAAAAAATTTTTAGTATCTTTGCAAGCGAATTTTCAAAACAGGGACAAAATCGAGGGGAAAAACATGGAAAAAGCGAAAATTTTATTTGTTGCACAGGAGATTACCCCATATCTGAAAGAAAGTCCGATGGGCACCATCGGACGTCATCTTCCACAGGGGATCCAGGAAAAGGGCAGGGAAATACGTACATTTATGCCGCGTTACGGCAGTATCAACGAACGTCGGAATCAGCTGCATGAGGTAATCCGGTTATCGGGAATGAATCTGATCATCGACGACACCGACCACCCCCTGATCATCAAAGTGGCTTCCATTCAGCAAGCCCGTATGCAGATCTATTTTATTGACAATGAAGATTATTTCCAGCGGAAGTACACCCTGCATGATAAAAACAATAAGTTTTTTGCCGATAATGACGAACGTGCTATCTTTTTCTCCCGGGGCGTACTCGAAACTGTTAAAAAACTTGGATGGGGGCCTGATGTGGTCCATTGCCACGGCTGGATAACAAGTCTGATTCCTATTTATATTAAAAAAGCATATTGTGATAACCCCTTGTTCAGCGACACGAAAGTCATCTTCTCCATATATGACGATGATTTTGAAGATCCGATGCACAAGGATTTTGCCAACAAAATCAAGCTTGAAGGAATAAATTCCAAAGATCTCAAACACTATAAGAACCCGAATTACGTTAGTGTGATCAAGGCGGCTATCGATTTTTCCGACGGTGTGATCATCGGTTCACCCAAAGTCAATCCCGAACTTGTTGATTATCTGAAGCAAATCGACAAACCATACCTTGAATATCAACCCATGGATCGTTATGTGGATGCCTACAATGATTTTTATGAAGAGGTCATGGTGCATGATTCTGTAACTGTGGATTAACTGAAATTAATTCGAACCGATTGAACTCCAAACTGACCAAACTTCAGGCTACTCTTCTGACAGGATTACTGCTCCTTCTGGCCTTATTCGCATGTAAAAAAGACCCGTACGAAATCGGGATAGATCTGCTTCCAGCCAGTGATACACTCAATGTCAGGTCGACGGATACCTGCACGGTGGAGGCTTTTTCCATGCTGCAGGATTCAATGCGAACCGACAAATCCACCTCCCTGATCATGGGCTCGATGATTGATCCTGTTTTCGGAAAAATAACCAGTAGTTTTTATAGCCAGCTCCGTCTTCAAACCGAAGGGGTCGATTTCGGGAAGAATCCTGTTCTTGACTCCCTGGTGCTCATGTTGGTTTATAATGGTTATTATGGAGACACCCTCACCCGGCAAAATGTAAAGGTTTACGAAATCAGCCAGGATTTTGAATACGACAGCACTTTTTTCTCCAATCAGAATCTGGGTACCTACCCAACGTTGCTGGCCGACCAGGATTTCATACCCAACATTACCGACAGTGTTTCTGTTGGCGGCACAAAAGTCGTAGCCCACCTCCGCATCAACCTGAATAAACTGACCAATTACTTAGGAAACAAAATTCTCAATGCTCCTGCCAGTGCCCTGGCAACCAACAGTGCATTCATAAAGTTCATGAAAGGACTTTATGTCCAATCCACACCGGTGAACGGCAAGGGAGCGCTGATGAACTTTTCAATCACCAACGGGGTTTCAAAGATGGTCGCCTATTTTCATAACGGGGATGATCCGCAGGACGATTCGCTGCACTATGATATTCTGATGAACGAAAGTTGTGCCCACTTTACGCATATTGAACACAACGGGTACCTGGATGCCAGACAGGATTTGAAGCAGCAACTGCTTAACCATGACTCGGCTCAGGGCGCCAATCAGTTGTTCCTGCAAGGCATGGCCGGGGTGAAGGTCAAGCTCAAGTTCCCTTATATGAAAAATTTTGGCCTTGGAAAAGTAGTGGCCATCAATAGTGCCATCCTGGAACTGAAAAACCTGGAAACCGACACAACCTATTCGCCGCCACCTTCGCTCATCATGATCAGGCAGGACAGCGTGGGGCGGATAGGTTACATGGTCGACGAGAATGAAGGTTCGTCCTATTTCGGAGGAACATACAATGAAACAACCCGGTCATATTATTTCCGCCTGACACAACACATGCAAAAGGTTCTGCTGAATTCATATTCTAATCATTTTGACATATATATAGTGGTCAATAACCCGATTAGGAGTACTATGACTCCGAACCGTATCGTCCTTGGCGGACCCAATCTTCTTACGCCCGGCGATAATTCAAATCGCCTTCGTTTGAAGGTAACCTATACAGTTCTGAATTGATTCCTGAGAAAATATGTGTGGAATAGTAGCCTATATCGGACCCCGTGAAGCTTATCCCATCCTGATCAAGGGGTTGCACCGGTTGGAATATCGTGGGTATGACAGCGCCGGAATTTGCCTGTTAAATGATGATATCCGCATTTTCAAATGCAAAGGCAGGGTTGCTGATCTTGAAAAATTCGTGAAGGGAAAAAATATTTCCGGCACAATCGGAATGGCTCACACCCGCTGGGCAACCCATGGTGAACCGAACACGATCAATGCCCATCCGCATTTTTCGCAAAATAAAACCATCGCACTTATCCATAACGGCATTATTGAAAATTATGCCGTATTACGCAGTGAGTTGAAAAACAGGGGTTATACGTTTACAAGTGAAACGGATACCGAAGTCCTGGTTCACCTCATCGAGGATATCATGGTCAACGAACATGCGGCTGTTGAAGATGCTGTCCGCATTGCCCTCAACCAGGTAATTGGCGCGTATGCCATCGTGATTCTGGCCAAAGATTTTCCCAACAAGATCATTGCTGCCCGCAAGGGAAGTCCCATGGTGATCGGCGTTGGCAAAGGTGAATTTTTTGTAGCGTCGGATGCGACCCCCCTGATCGAATATACCGATAATGTGGTTTACCTTAACGATGAGGAGATTGCCATTATTGAACGGGATGAGGAGTTAAAGATCAAGACCATCCGCAACAAGAACCATACTCCGTACATTGAGAAACTGGCCATGAGTTTGCATGAAATAGAAAAAGGGGGGTTCCCTCATTTCATGCTGAAAGAGATCTATGAACAGCCCCGTTCGATCTACGATTCCATGCGTGGCCGGCTTCATGTTGATCAGGGTACTGTAACCCTGGGAGGAATCCGCGATTACGAACAGAAGATTATACATGCCAAGCGCATCATCATCACTGCCTGCGGAACTTCATGGCATGCAGGGCTCGTTGGGGAATATCTCATTGAAGACTGTGCCCGCATACCGGTTGAAGTTGAATATTCATCAGAATTCCGTTACCGGAATCCGGTACTGAATGAAGATGATGTGGTCATCGCCATCTCCCAGTCTGGTGAAACGGCCGATACGCTCGCCGCTATTGATCTGGCTAAGTCGAAAGGAGCAACGGTACTGGGAATCTGCAACGTTGTAGGTTCTTCCATTGCACGCGCCACCCACGCCGGTATATACACCCATGCAGGACCAGAGATCGGTGTAGCTTCAACCAAGGCTTTTACGGCGCAGGTTGCGGTACTCAGCCTGTTGGGATTGCTCATTGCACAGAAGAAAGGAACGCTTCCGGAATCACAGATTCAGAAAATATTGATTGAGCTGGACTCTATCCCATCAAAGGTGGAAAGGATCCTTAAATTGAATGATAAAATCAGGGACATAGCCACCATATACAAAGATGTAAAGAATTCTTTGTACCTGGGTCGCGGTTACAATTTCCCTGTGGCATTGGAGGGAGCCCTGAAATTGAAGGAAATATCCTACGTTCATGCCGAAGGCTATCCTGCCGCAGAGATGAAACATGGCCCCATTGCCCTCATCGACGAGTACATGCCGGTGGTTTTTATCGCAACCCGCCGTGGAATTTATGAAAAGATGATCTCCAACATCGAAGAGGTTAAAGCCCGGAAAGGCAAAATCATTGCCATCATCACCGAAGGCGACGAATCGGTAAAAAAACTTGCCGACCATTACATTGAAATACCCGACACGGAAGAGATGCTGATCCCATTGCTTGCAACGGTACCGCTACAATTGCTCTCCTATCACATTGCCGTAATGCGCAATTGCAATGTCGACCAGCCACGGAATCTGGCCAAGTCGGTGACGGTGGAGTAGTTTTCAACGGAACCCAGTTTGTCGTTAGGATTGACAAGGGTTTTCAGAGGTCGGGATATAGAACACGTGTCCGACTTTCCATTTACTTTCCCATTTACCCCATAAAAAACAGGTATCCTGAACAGGATATAAAGTCGGTGAACTTTCTCCTGATTGTAATAATCACTGTTATATGGTCAAGAATACACTATTAGAGTTAAACTTTTGATACTTTTGAAGTTTTCAAATCAGAGGAAGTATGGTAATAATTATTGTATTGGCTTTAATAGCTGTAATTTTCATCAGTATCGGGTATATTTTGACTGAAAACAACTCGAAGTATTATCTAACTGGATACTGGAATTCTTCAGAAAAAGACCGTGAAAAAGTTGACCTGAAAAACTTTCTGATTTTTTTTAAACGATTCCATTTAGTATTCGGACTTTCGTTTTTCTTTATCGGATTAATATTATTCTTGTTTGTATCCAAGAAATCTGTGGGTATTTTCATTGCCATATTTCCTTTTATCGGATACACCTATTTTTATTTTGGTCAAAAGAAATTTTGGAAAGGATTGAATAATAGGAAGGAGAAGCCTTAAAAGGTCTACAACACCACACAACCTTTTCAAGAACGATTTTATCGGAACTCACTTCGGGAAACAGGTAATCAGAAAAGGTGGTTTGAACGTAGGATTGCCGGGACATGATACAATCAAGTTGCAATTTGGCCAATGTTCTCATTCAACATCAGGCATGAATATTTCAGAACACGATATAATAGAGGATTCCTATCCTTAATCGCATATTTGGTGATGCCGATACTGTCGGAAGTCCATTGGGTTGGAAGAACCATTACTCATCAGCTTCTCCCAAATGAAGATATTTGGTGAATCGGTATTTTACCATTTCAAATTCTTGGGTGAAGTATTCTACATGAGGATGAATTTCATCCATGAGTTGTTTCCGTTCATGAGAACCAACTGGAAAGGAATTCAAATCCCCACTTTGTTCATGTAAATGACGGTATTTCAGTCCTCTGTCCACGATGTCATTGATATATTTGACGATTTCACTCTTGTTATCAAAGATGAATTCATATTCGGGGACATTGGATAGGAAGTTTTGTATGATTTCCAGTTTTGTTCCCCCGTCCTTACTTCCTGTCAGAATGAATTTTCTCACATGGGAATAGACATTAAATCTTCTGTCAAATAAATCCATCTTGACCCGATACCGTTGAATCATGTACTGTCTGTAAACCAAGAACAGTGTCAAACCACTTAATACTACTGTCATTACCACTTGTAACTTTTCCATAATATTTTTTTAAGTTTATGGTTACAAAGATATATTGAGTCAGATACCGATTTCAAGGGGTTGACATTGGGGGTAAGAATGGGGAAAAACTCTAGGATATAAAGTAGTTGTCCAGAGCTCCAGAGGATACAGGTGCCTGACGGGATTATTATAATCTTAACTTTGGGTCTGGTTCCTTACAATACTAAAATAAAACTACCTATTGAGTTTCTTACAACATATGAGTTTCAATTAAAACTGATCTTCCTAATCGGATTTACCATTGGATGTCAATACCTGTATAAAAAAAACAAGGAGTGGTTAAATCTACGGGGAGCAGTCCAGAAATGGCATGAGGACATTCTTCTCAAAGTGGGTACTTTCCTGTGGTTGATATTGAGTTGGATGGGTGGAATTATCTTCGTAGGGATTTGTCTTTACGAGGGGGTCAAGGAAATTGAAAGGAGATTGTATGAACTCCCTTGGTGGGGTCAAATTCTCCTGTGTATGAGTATCATCCTGTTCTTTTGCTCACTTTACATCTGGAAGTTCGAAAAACCAAAGAGTGACCTTAAAAAGAATAAGGAGGGTAATACCTGACTGATTTATGGGATTAATCTTACCTTTGAATAAGTGTCAACTAAGAACATTCATTATATGAAACACATATCCGTTTCCTGTCTGATTATTCTTATCATGTTGACTTTCATATTTGGATGTAAGAAAGACAACTCCAAAAAGGATTACTATTCCGGGACTTACTCTTTTACCACGACCTCCCCCTCCTCATATCCAGATACAGTCATTCACTATGATGGTTCTATCTATTTTGATAAAACATCAAAAGTATTGA
>CAIYES010000032.1 GCA_903925275.1 uncultured Bacteroidales bacterium | reverse complement strand
CACGACCTGTTATTAATACTACAAAGATTAGGCAGCTATGCTGCCAAAGCAAGTGTAAAACCTCCGGATTTTTCGGTTGAACCTACCTTCCCCCCAGATTTATCTCTTGATCCCAGAAAATCGTAAAAACAAAGGGAATAAAAACAAAAACAGTTAGCTACATTTACTGTAACTAACTGTAAATTTGAGCGGTAAATGGGGATCGAACCCACGACCCTCAGCTTGGGAAGCGGTGCAATACGACAAAACATATCCCACGAAATAGAGGGTAATATCACTTAACGCATTGATATTCTGACAATAAAACATATTTATGGAAAATAATATATTGCGATATTTTGCATTGTTTTGCTATCTTTGTAGGCACATTTGTAGGCGCATTTTTATAGTGAATGATCATATTTTTATTGAGACTCAAATATACCATAAATTTTAGTCAATACATTTTTGTCACATTCAAGTCCCACTCTTAACGCATGGCTTCTATTGTATTTTTAATGCTCGACCGAAGAAGAGTAAAAAAGGGTGGACTTTATCCGGTTTGTCTTGTCATTAGTTTTAAGGGATCAAGATCATATATTAACTTAAAAAGAAGTGTTGACAAAGATTTCTGGGATCAGAAAAACGGAAAGGTTTTAAAAGGAGCCAAGGTGGTGGGGACCCTATCATCTGTAAATGATTATATCCATGGTAAATTGACAGATGCACAACGTATAGTCACCAGTCTTGATCTGGCAGGTGAGCTTAACCAAATGTCTCATACTGAATTGAAAAGCAGAATCTCCAACAAATCTAAAAATGCATCCTTCTCCAAGTATTTGGAAAGCATTGTATCTGAACATAAGAATAATGGCAACGATGGGCAGGCTAGAATTTACGGAAGTATTAAGAATTTCCTGATCAAATATGCGGATGGTGATAAGGATTACAAGTTTGATGATATAAATTACAAACTGTTGAGGAGGATTGATGCCGCGTTCAAACCAAGGGTGCCAGGATCACGTAATGGACTTAGTGTCTATATGAGGACAATCAGGGCTGTATGGAACCGGGCCATTAAAGAGGGATTGGTCAAGAAAGACAAGTACCCATTCAATCACTATCAGATAAAAAAATCAAAAGCTCATAAGACGGCCATCCAAGGCGCTGACATGAGAAAGATAAAGGAATTATCACTTCCCAAAGGAACGCATGCCTGGCATGGACGAAATATGTTCCTGTTTTCATTTTATACCAGAGGAATGAACTTCGTGGATATTGCAAAATTACGTATCAGGAATATATCCAACGGCAGAATAACCTATATCAGATCGAAGACAAAAAAGGCAATCTCAATTAAATTGGACGATGATATCAACAACATCCTGAGCCATTACCTGAATGAAACAGACCCGGACTCATTTGTTTTTCCGGTAATTACGGACGAGACAAATGCAACTGATCAAACAATGGCGTATCATAGTGTTGTGAACCATGCCTTGAAACGTTGGGCGAAGAAATTGAAACTTGATAATTCTTTGTCTTTCAATACGTCTCGGAATACATGGGCTACCATGGGCAAGGATGCAAATCTTCCGATTGCTCTAATATCGGAGGGGCTTGGACACTCCGATATACCCACTACACAAATTTATCTTGATTCCTTCGATGATGATTTGATTGATGCAGCCACTGCATTAGTGAAGTTTTAAGCAGATTTTAAAATAGTGAGTAATCCTGATTAATATGGATATAAATTTTATAATCTCGAAGTTAGAATCTCTTTTAGAAGAGTATAATGCAGTTGATAAAGCGGATGACTTGACTCCATACATTCAGAATATTAAACCGTTTTCAAGCAATCTAACCACTTTCAAGAATGCCATATTTGCATACAACTGCGACTCAATTGATGGACAAATATACTATGATGCCCTCACGGAAATTATTAAGAATAAAACTGGAAAAGAATTTCCTTTTATTGAAACTCCAGCTAATTTGTACCTACTATGTCATGTAAATTACTCATGTGCATTAAACAAGATGTTAGCTTCTGCCTATGTTAAGGGGTGGGTTACTATTTACGATTTTGACATTTTTACCGTTTATGATTACCTTGAACTGACAAAAATTGACAATTCGTTAACTCCTTATTTACGAGAATATATTAAAGAGTACTATAGGCACAACATTCAATATGCAATCCAGAAATTAAAGCCATCTACAGAAGACGAAGAAGATCAATACTATACTAAAAATCCGGATTCGGAAGAACCAAATACAACAACACCGGTAAGGTATTTAAACAAAATAAAAGCCCTCAATGAAATATTAGATAGATTGAAAGAAAGTTATGGTAAATGCATTTCTTATTCTTTTTTTCCTACAATAAGGAGAGATAGCAGTGATGAATTTAAGAAATTTATGCAGGGGGGTCTCGATGGAAGTTTGTCTGAAGCGGATTGGATTGAATTTGTTGGAAGGAACACCAATAATTTTCAAACTGACATAGTTGAAGTGGTATTATTTTACGTTGTAAATTATATTATTTCAAGTCCTGGATTTAAATATCCGAGCAAAGATGAGATTGAAAAACGGAAAAATGATTTGACTGCAACTGGTGAAGATACTCCAACAAAATATTGCTATACTCTTGATGGAAAATGCCTGAAGACTATTGACGATATTGAAAAGTTGTTTCCTGATATCTTCCAGAATTATTATCCATTGAGAGATTTCATCGTTGGAAAAATCAAAGAGAATTATAGTATAAGAAAAGAAACACAAACACCACATTCGGAACAAATTGAATCTTTGGATAATGAAAATGGAGTAAAGAGTAACCTTAATCCTTCCTTAAGAGAAATCGCATTGATTTTCTTTTACCAAGGTAAGAAAATCACCAGAGCTAATGCTCAGGAGATCGTTATCAAGTACAGATACAATTCTGGGGATAAGTTATTTCAGTATTTCACAAAGTATTCCAGTCGTGCCAATAGATTGAACCCGGAGGATACGCAAAAAAGAAATCAAAATAAAATCAAAT
>CAIYES010000031.1 GCA_903925275.1 uncultured Bacteroidales bacterium | reverse complement strand
TTTCATGGGTTCGCTGTTCCCGATCAGATCCTCGATGTTTTCCAGTGAAATGATTTTTTTCTTCAGTGTTTCATTTTCTTCAGTCAGCGATATCTGTTTAGTGGCATTCCGGATCAAATGGGTAAGGTCGTCGGGGTCAAAGGGTTTGGTGACATAATCAAACGCGCCGTCTTTCAATGCCTTAACAGCAGTATCTACGGTGGCAAAGGCAGTCATGACAATTACAATAGAATCCGATTTCAGGGATTTTATTCTTCTGAGCATTTCCAGCCCGTCCATCCCGGGCATTTTTATATCCGCCAGGATAATATCAAAATAATCAGATTCAAGCATTGACAATGCTTTCCTGGCGTTTTCTGCACATTCTACACGGAACCCGTCTTCGGTGAACCAACTGAACAATGAATCTCTTACCGATTCTTCATCGTCAACGATTAAAATGGAAATCTTTTTTGCCATAGTTGATAGCTTTAATTTCTTATCAGCGGGAAAGTCACCGTTATGGTTGTTCCGTTTCCCAGTTCTGATTTCACTTGTATTTTGCCATTATGGCTTTGCACAATCCCGTGAACAATAGCCAATCCCAAACCAATCCCGCTCGCGTCCTGTTTTGTTGAAAAGAAAGGTTCGAAAATATGCGGGAGATCCTCAGCCGATATTCCTAAACCATTATCCGTTATTTCAATTTTTATGGTGTCCGCATCAGGGTTTTTGGTTCTTATCACGATTTCTCCGTTGTCAAGTACTGCTTCGGAAGCATTTACGAGTATCGCAATGCAGGCCTGTTTGATCTGATTAGGACTGCAATAAATTAAATCTGATCCGGCTGAAAATTCTGTGGCAAAGATGATATTTGCGATTTTAATAGGGTGCATCATTATCTCGCATGTTTCATGTAAAATATCATGAAGATGCTTGGGCTCAAAATTATCCTGGTCTTTTCTTGAAAAATCCAGCAAGCCCTTCACGATATCTCCGCAACGTTTTGTTTCATTTTCAATGAGTTTCAGATGCTTGAGCATGGAGTTTCTTTTGGAGTCATCCAATTCCGGATTGCTTAACTGTTTATATAACAGTTTCGTATAGATCAGAATTCCCGATAATGGATTGTTAATTTCATGCGCAACCGATGAGGATAATTTTCCAAGCGAAGCCAGCCGTTCCACGTGCATCAATTCATTCTGTGCAGCTCCTAATTCTTCCGATTTTTTCTGAACTTTATATTCAAGCTGTTGCGACCAGTTTTCCAGCTCATTGTTTGCAGATTGAAGATTGTCAAGCATGTCGTTGAAGGCGCGGGAAACCATCTTCATATCGTCTAACTGATCGGGTTTTATTTCCAGCCTCGTGTTTTTATCACCGTTGGCAACTGCTATGCTTGCCTTGATTAGGGCATTCAGAGGATTTTTAATCTTTTTACTTGTGAATATTATTAAAAATGAAACAAGCAACAGGGTCGCAAATATTGCCAGCAGGAAAAACTCCACTGAAGACTTTTGTACAGCCGCATCAAGATCTTCTAGGGGAATTTTGATGATAAGGGATCCAAGCACTTCATCAGTTGCCTTGTGTGCATGACAGGAGCTCAGATAACACGACGATTCATTCAGGATGGGAATTTTAATCAGCAAATGCCTGCTGCTGTTGTCATTCTGATTCATATCGCAATCACTGTCGATGTTGATGATCTTATATGACTTTGCCTTTTTGGCAAACATTGTTTTCATATTGGTATGGCAACTGATACAATTCGGGTTGCTGTGGTTATTGTTTGTGTCGGAAGGAATGGAGGTATAAACGAGGTAGTCCTCGTCATCATACATGTTCACCTCATCGATACCCTTCATGGTATTGATAATATCAAGTGTATACTGGAGGGTACTCTTGTCGTTTTCGAGCATTGAACGATACAGAGAACCTTCTACGATTGACCCGATATTGTTTCCGCTCTGACGAATGACCGTATTCAGGTATTCTTCATTGACCGATCTGAAAATAAGGCTGAATGATACAAATAAAAACACAGACAGCATGGTTATGATAAAAACCACCCTCCCATAAATTGAAGAGCGGAATTTGACATATTTCTTAAAAATCACATTCCCTGTGCCATTTTTATTTGCCGGTTTATTAAAGAAAATCATAGGAACCACTTTTATTGAGTGTCGATTAACCGCTAATAATTACCATGTTATATTTCATTGCAAAATACAAAAAAACTGGTGATCTGACACCAGTTTTTAAAATCTTATATTTTCCCCGAATCAGGGATAGCAATTGTAAGAAGGATATTCGCAATCATTTGCCGGGCTTCTATATCCGGTAGAGATTTAGAAATTCTTTCTGGAAATCCTTCCATATTTCATCGGGTAATGCTGCAAGTGTATGATCGCATAATTCACCACCATCCTGCAAAATAACCATGGCGGTTTCGGGTGAGTGGTTTTTCATGGTCACTGCCAGGAAATCCCTGAACCTTTCAAGTTCTTTTGCTGACCAGATTGTTGCCTCTTCGGCAAAATAACAGGACTTTGCTTCTGAAATCCAATCAGAGGGTTTAATTTTGTAAATCCACCCTTTGCCATAAGGATCCTCATTCATCGTGCCGGGGTTCTCACTCAGCCGTTCGTTTGTCTCTATGATTTTTCCGGAAACAGGTGAAAATATCCTGAGTTGTTTGCCATTCTGATCAATCTCGGTCAATAACTCTCCTTTATTGATCATTTCTCCGGGATTTTTAAGTTTGCTTATTTTCACCTCGCCGGTAACATGTAGCAATAGATCATCCAGCCCCACTTTTGCAGCACCTGATTTTTCCATAAACATCCAGGTGTGATTTTTGGAGTAAAACAATCCCTGGGGAATTCTTAAAATACCGGCTGAAAGATTTCCCAGTACCTGTTTGATCTGCGTTGTTATTTTCATCTGTTTGTTCAAAATAACCGAAAAAGGGATCAGCATTGCCAGGAAAGCGATGATGATCAGATATTCTACGCCTTTAGTAGCAAAAATATCAGAATAACTAAATCCGTCCATATGTCTAATTTTTATGTAATCACCGTAATCGGTGACTCCTGGTTAATTTATTGTTGATCATTTGTCCAGGATGGGGCATCCCGTAAAACCGGCATGCGGTTAATAACCCACCTGAATATCCAAATTTCTGTAAAAATTACTGTCAGGGTAACCACAACTTCCATCCATGACGGCACATACCGTATGGCCATATCCCATCTGAATCCAATTACCGTTACATTCAGCCTGTTCAGGATGACTCCGAGCATGGTCAGGATGGCAGCAACACGTATCAGCAGGAGGTTGTTTCGGCGGTAACTGTAAACAAAGAGCATCATGGGCAACATGACAAACCCCAGCATTTCGAGGAGAAACCAATAGCCCATCCCTGTATTTAAAAGTTCCCAGCGCTGCCCGTGAATAAAGACGAGCATCTGCAGGAAAAAGTAGGCAAACATGGCACCGGCACAGATTTTTGCCAGTCCATGGATTATCCCGCGCTGTGCCTTGTGGTTTTTTTCACTGATCTGGCTGAAAAAAACTTTGTGGCTGATGCTTCCTTCGAAAATTACCATCGAAAGCCCGGCAAAAATACTGGATACAAAAAACATGATCGGGATAAATTCGGAATACCAGAGCGGATGTATCTTATCTTTTGCCATGAGGTAAAGAGCGCCCAGTCCCGACTGATGCAGTGTAGACAAAGTAATCCCGAAGATAACGGCTGCAACGGTCATTCCCGAAAGTATCTTTCGTGCACGCCTGGCGCCAAGCCATTCTGCAATAACCGGTGAAAATTCGATCAGTTGGGCGATCATATAAAGCAGAAAGTGCCATGCGACCAGGAACAATACCGAACTGGTTCCGAAACTGTTTCCGATAACAGGATTTATCACATGCCAGGGGCGCCCCAGGTCGAGGAGCAGGGCACCGGCGTAAAACACATAGGCAAGGAAGCCGTTCAACACCGTGATTCTGACAATAGAATGGTACTTATGCATGTTCAGGATATACACCATAAACGTTATCACATAGGCGCCACCTGCAAAAGCAACCCCGGTAACCACATCAAACCCTATCCATAAGCCCCATGGGATTTCCTGGGTCAGATTTGTAATGGAACCTATTCCCTTCCAGAAACGAAAGATGATCAGTACCACACCCAGAATCATAATTGGGATCGAGATAACATTAAAAGGAGTCAGGAATTTCCCTTTGGGCTTAAATTCACTTACCAGGAACTTCCAGATGGATTTACCATCATAATCTGCCGGAACCGGATTGTTGTTATTCATCTTCTTTATCGTTGTTAAGGGAATCCTTTTTTGTTGCCTGCTGAATTCCTAATAAGAGTGCCGGAACTAAAACAAATACAGATGGGACACTATACAGAAACCCTTTTGTCAGTGCCGGATAGGATGATTGCTGAAGGGATGTGTTCATGCCTAATTGCTCAAACGGTACAGGCGACACATAAAGCCATCCCGTTCCTCCGGCTTCATGTTCGCCATAAACGTGATCGAAATAAAGATCCGGTTTTTCAAATATCCTTCGGTGTGCTTCCTTAATCAAATCCCTGCGTTTTCCGTATAACAGTGCTTCATTCGGGCAATTAAATGCACAGGCAGGACTGTCGCCGGTTTTTAGTCTGCTGAAACACATATCACACTTCTGAATTTTCGGGTTTGCACTGTGATATTCGAATTTCGGCATATCCCACGGACAGGAAACCATGCAATACCGGCAGCCCATGCATTTATTGCCATCCCAGGTAACCGGCCCCATTTTTGTTTTATGCATGGCCTTGGTCAGGCAGGCGGCAACACAGGCAGGTTCGTTGCAATGCATACACTGACGTTTAACAAACACCTTACCTTTCGTTGTATTATACGTATTGACAACGGTATTGCAGGTTTCATTCGTTTTGCGTATTGCTGCGATCTTGTTTGAAGGCAATGGTTCAGGTAAATTATGTGCTTCTTCACAATCATATTCGCACCCCCGGCAACCCTTACAGCGTGAAGCATCATATAAAATTCCGTAGAATTCTACGTCGCTTTTACCTTGCGGCGAAGCATTTGTTTCATTTCCAATGGCAAGCGTGGCCCCTGCAACGCCCAGCAGTTTAAAAAAGCCTCGTCGGTTAATGCCCATAACTTCAGTTTTTTAGTATGATGAATGTTTCCTGAATAAATCAATGGTTATCGTGCATTATCAATAAATTTCGTTTGAAAATCTTCCCATACCTTGGGACCGAGTTCAGCAAGGATATTGTCACTCAGAACACCGCCATCCTGCATTACAACCTGAGCATATTCAGGTGTGTGGATTGTTAAAGCTGTTGCAAAAAAATCCTTGAGCCTCGAAAATTCATCTTTTAACCATGTTCTGTATTTGTCTGCCGTGATTAAAAACTGTATTTCCCTCAACCAGTTTGTCGGCTCTATCGTATAGACCCATCCGTCAGAATAGGGAGCAGCATTGAGTGCGGATGATTGTGTCGACAGGTTGTGGTTGTAGTCAGATATGGTTCCCGAAACCGGAGAATAAATAAGCAGATGCTTTCCTTTTTGGAGAATGGTAAGCAATGGGTCTCCTTTTTTTAACTTCACCCCGGCAGGTTTCATTCCGATTCCGGATATGGGGCCTGTGATATGCTGAAGGAAGTCATCGATGCCAATTTTTACCTTGCCATCCTTTTCCATGAATGCCCAAGTATGGGTCTTGTCAAAATAAAGTCCTTTAGGCACAATCACTGATTCCTCATCAAACAAAGGCGAAGGTGTGTAAGCCGAATCCGGAAGAACAACCGTTTTCCTTCTCCTGGTTCTGACCATCATATCCACTATGAACCCGATTACCGCGAACGCGAGGATTATCAGCAGGGTCACTTTCAGAATGTTGTACCAATTATACATACTGGCCTCAGTCGTATCCGGCTTATAGGTCAACTTATCCAATTGTGTCTGTCTTTCACTGCTTACGAGGTCGCTGAAGCCTTGCAGGTTCAGAAACTGCTGCCCATCTGTGAGTACCCATGTAAGAAAAGCTGTTTCATTTTCATTAGCAGGTTCAATCGCAGAAACGGCATAGATATTTCCCGATAAAGTTTTTGGATATTTTCCAATCCAGACACCCCGTGAGAAAGACTGGAGGTCACCATATATTTTCTCCATGTAATCAATATTCCCGTTCCCGTTTTTATCGATCGGCAACAATTTAATGTTTTCGGCCATTTTTTGATTATTTGCATCAAGTATGCTGACCATACTGCAAAAACCGATTGCATTCGGATCCTTCTGCAGTGCGGCCGTCATCTCGGCTCCGCTTTCCACCATCAAGGCATTGACCATATGCTGGTTTGCTTTTAAAAAATTCTCCACTCCCGTGATTACTGAAGCATCGTTCACAATATAGCAGTGAACAGGCACATTCTGCCCGGTTCCCAGGATGTCTCCCCAGGTCACCTTATCAGGGCTTTCAATAATCCTTGCGAAAGCTGCCGGCGAGATACCTTTCTGATTAATTTCATCCAGAAAAGGATTTTTTGAATTCATCACCGACACGATTACATCCCGTCCAACCACCATATTTAAAGCTGATTCACTGTGGAGTGCAGGATCAGATTCATTTGAAACGAAGCCGATGCCCGAGCCTGATTTCAGCATGGATGCTATCCCTGCTTCTGTTCCCTGTGTTACCTGAATCTTCACTTTCGGGTTTAAACGGTTGTATTCTCCCGCCCATTTCATTGTCAGGCTATATAGATCCGGCGAACTCACAACATTGATGGTTCCCTCTGGCAGGCTGCTGGCTTTTGCAGCTACTTCCTGGCTATTCACGGCGCTGCAGCTCAGCAGTAACAATCCGATGAATAAAAAGATACTGGTTTTCATAATCTTATTTATTTTATGTAATGAATTCAGTCTTTCAATAATAGTGCCAAAGGACAAAACAGGTTATATCTAGCTGTTTATCAATCATTTAACATGATGAGTGTTTATAAAATATACACGGCGAACTGTTGAATTATTAAACAACTTCATGGAAAACTTCATGCAACGTTCTGTTTATCAGATATATTGCACGTATTGTATATTTTATATACACCTGTTGCATTATTCAACATGTCGATTCATAACTATTTAAATATCTGTATTATGTGGTTTTTACTTTAAACCGGTGGCTTGGCTTTTCAAGTCAATCCGGTGTACCATCTTCGAAATATCCAAAGTGATTTTTATTTGGTACGTTATGAATCGCAATTATTATGTAAGTTTGATTCTGGAAAAATCGCAGATTGAGTCCCATCCGGAAAGTACTTTTTATGCCGCTTGCGTTTTGATCGGGCATCTATGGACTGATCTTTAAAATTTTGCCAACTTTCGTTGGAAAAGCGGCTATATACTGATTCTGATGGTTACCTTCCTGAACAGGTAAGTAAGCTTCTGGCGGGTCAAAGGAAACTAAATTGTACTGTCGAATTTAAAAATGAAACAATGAAATTACTGTTTGTATGCCCATTCATCTTCGTCGGATTTCTGTTTTTTTGCCACCCAATTGCCGGGAAAGATCTTCCTGATAATTCTGCAGTGCCCATTGATTCAATCGGTTGCGACAGCATCCCGGAATTGAACCTCGGGGTGGTTCACTTCGTAAATTCCAATATGAAAAAAAAGGTCGGAAGAGGAGAATGCTGGGATGTGGCAGCAGAAGCGCTAAACTTACTGGATGCTACCTGGGACCACAGTTATGTGTTTGGGCAGGAAGTCGATTGCCAAACGCAGTGCATTTACCCGGGTGATATCATCCAGTTTGAAGGGGTTACCGTTAAATACGATAAAAACGGAATTCACTATACCGAAACAATGGGACATCATACGGCTATAATCTATAAGGTAACTGGCAAGGGAGAATATTTCCTGGCACATCAGAATACAGGTTTTGGGGGTCGCAAGGTAGACATCAGCGAGATTGACATGAAAAACATCACCCGTGGAAAATTCAAGATTTTCAGACCGGTCAAATAATTCGCATCCACCGTTACCGCCACCCTGTCGTTCCTGCCTGATTTGATGGCAGAATGAAATGTCGATTGGACTTAATATTCAAAACTGACCATGGAAAATCAACAAATCAACCTATTCTTCGATAAGCTGAAACGCATTGTCAATGATAAGACGTTGATAAAACTTGTGTTAAGTAATCAGCGTGATCATTCATCTGAATTAAAAAGTACGATCATTACCATTGTCGAAATAAAAAAAGGGGTACGGTTAAATTTTGTGTACCGCTTCAAAACAAAAGACATTACAAAGAACTTTGCTTTTGAGGAGGCTATTCCTATCATAAAAAAGAGCCTGGAGGATGAGTTCTTCAATGCGGATTTGTTTACAAACAATGAAACCATCCAGTTAAATATCGCCAAGCGAGGAAAGGCAAAAATAAAAACAACACGGCCTGTACTGAAAGCTGTTGACTCCTTTGCCCATGACCACGTAAAGGAACGTGTGATTGCCACTGAACAGAACGTTTACCTGCGTGAATTGGGCATCCTCAATGCAAACTATGAGGTATACCACGAAATGAGTGACAAGTACTTACAGATCAACAGGTACATTGAACTGATCGGGCCAACCATCAGAGAACTGTCATTGTCCGATGGATTCCATGTGGTTGATATGGGTTCAGGCAAGGGTTACCTTACCTTTGCCATGTATGATTTTCTCACCAATATTCTCGGAAAAAAAATCACGATGACAGGTGTGGAATCTCGGAATGAATTGGTGAACCTTTCAAATGACATTGCAGCTAAGTCAAAATTTTCCAGTCTTCGTTTCATAACAGGAACAATTGCTGAGGTTCCACTCGAAAAAATTGACATTCTCATAGCCCTCCATGCGTGTGATACTGCAACCGATGATGCGATTTTCAGAGGGATCGTCTCGCATGCGTCTTTGATTGTTTGTGCTCCATGCTGCCATAAACAGATCCGCAAAGAATTCCGGGTGAAAAATGAACTGAAAAATATATTGAAACACGGAATTTTGATGGAACGGCAGGCAGAAATCATTACTGATGGTCTTCGCGCCATGATTATGGAGTCGCAGGGCTATCAGACCCGGGTTTTTGAATTTATTTCCACAGACCATACCCCGAAAAATTTATTGATCGTGGGCAGAAAAGTAACCATCAATCCGGCGGATAAACTGAATATCCTGGAGAATATCAACAGGATCAAGGAATTTTATGGCATCGGGCAGCATTACCTGGAAGGGTTGCTCGCAGGAGCCGGGAAGTGAAATCAAACCTTTAAGCCAGTTTCTTCCCCACCTCTCTCAACATCACCTCAGTCATTTTCGGCAGGTCGTATTCGTAGTACAACCCCCAGTCTTTTTTTGCCACCGTATCATTGATACATGCCGGCCAGGAATCGGCGATGGCCTGGCGGAAATCGGGCTTGTAGGTTATCTCGAATTCAGGGATGTGTTTTTTAATTTCATCCGCCAGAATTCGCGGGGTAAAACAGATACCAGCCACATTGTAACTTGAGCGCAGGGTCAGTTTGGCGGCATCGGCTTGCATTACATCGATGGTGGCTTTGATGGCATCGGGCATGAACATCATCGGAAGGGCAGAATCGGGACCTAAGAAGCACTCATATTTTTTATGTTTGATGGCTGCATAGAATATCTCAACGGCATAGTCGGTGGTACCGCCACCGGCTTCGGTTTTGTAGCTGATCAGGCCCGGGTAGCGCAGACTACGGGTATCGACGCCATATTTGTTAAAGTAGTATTCGATCCAGCGTTCACCAGCCAGTTTACTGATACCATAAACAGTGTTGGGCTCCATAATCGTATACTGTGGCGTATCCATTCGTGGTGTGGATGGGCCAAATACGGCAATGGAAGATGGCCAGAAAATCTTAGGAATTTTCAGTTCACGCGCCAATTCAAGAACATTCATCAAACTGCGCATGTTGATGTCCCATGAGGCCAATGGACGTTTTTCGGCATTGCCCGACAGGATGGCCGCCAGGTGATACACCTGGGTAATCTTCTCGTGTTCGAGGATAAGCTGAAGTTTGGAGGCATCGAGTACGTCGAGGATTTCAAACGGACCTGTGCCGGCAACTTCGGGTGGGGCAGGGCGAATATCTGTGGCTATTACCTTTGATTCACCATATAATTTGCGTAATTCGAGGGTAAGCTCCGAGCCAATCTGACCAGAGCATCCGATAACAAGTATCTTTTCAGTCATAAACAAAAGGAGGTTATAATTATCCCACAAAAATAGAAAGATTTATCGTGAAAAAATTAACAAAAATATGTTTGGATGATTATCAGAAGAGTTGATTTATGTAATGATTTCAGCTTTTATTTTTAAATTTGCCCTGAATTCAATCAAATTATGGACAACACGCTTTTTATTCACAATACCCTTACGCGCAAAAAAGAGCATTTCGAACCCATCAACCCGCCATTTGCCGGCATGTATGTGTGCGGGCCTACAGTTTACGGGGATCCGCATCTGGGACATGCACGGCCGGCCATAACCTTCGACCTTGTTTTCCGCTACCTGCTGCACCTTGGATATAAGGTAAGATATGTCAGAAATATTACGGATGTAGGGCATCTTGTGGCCGATCTGGATGAGGGTGAAGATAAAATCGCGGTGAAGGCACGCGTTGAGCAACTTGAACCAATGGAAATCGCCCAGTATTATGCCGACCGTTATTTTGTTTATATGGATTCCCTGAATGTGAAGCGTCCCAGCATTGAACCACGCGCTTCAGGTCATATCATTGAGCAGGTCCTTATGATCAAACAGATATTGGATTCGGGGTATGCATACGAAGAGAACGGATCGGTATATTTCGATGTTGAAAAATACAGTAAAACTTACGAGTACGGGAAACTTTCGGGGAGGGTACTCGATGATCAGATTTCCAATACCCGTGCCCTCGAAGGGCAGGAGGAAAAACGTCATCCTGCCGACTTTGCCCTCTGGAAAAAGGCACAGCCCGAGCACATTATGCGCTGGCCTTCGCCATGGAGCGATGGATTCCCGGGCTGGCATATCGAATGTTCTGCCATGAGCACCAAATATCTGGGGAACTATTTCGACATCCATGGAGGTGGGATGGATTTGCTTTTCCCACACCACGAATCAGAAATTGCGCAGTGTCAGGCCGCTATCGGCCATGAATCGGTGAAATACTGGTTGCATAACAATATGATCACCATCCAGGGACAAAAAATGGGTAAGTCCTTGGGGAATTTTATTACCCTGGAGGAGTTCTTTACCGGATCGCATCGTTTGTTGCAACAGGCCTATAGCCCAATGACCATCCGGTTTTTCATGCTGCAGGCCCATTACCGCAGTACCCTCGATTTCTCAAACGAAGCACTGCAGGCCGCCGAAAAAGGGCTCAAAAAATTACTTGCCGGTTATGCAACCCTGGAAAAAATGCCCTCACCCCCGAACTCTCTCGCGGGGGGAATGCCCTCACCCCCGACCCCTCTTGATCCATACCTGCCCTCACCCCCGACCCCTCTCCCGGGGGGAGAGGGGAGGATCCCGGATCTTCAGCGGAGTTGCTATTCTGCCATGAACGATGATTTCAACAGTCCGATCGTGATTGCCAACCTGTTTGAAGGTGTGCGGATCATCAATTCAGTGGCCG
Source organism: uncultured Bacteroidales bacterium (assembly GCA_903925275.1). Classification (GTDB taxonomy): domain Bacteria; phylum Bacteroidota; class Bacteroidia; order Bacteroidales; family FEN-979; genus CAIVAT01. Next base: position 24,563 of record CAIYES010000031.1, on the reverse strand, counting down.
ATAAAAAAGAGACGATTTCAGGAGCAGACCAGATATTGCTGAAAGAAATTTTTGATACATTCTTATTCGACATCCTTGGGCTTAAAGAAGAAAAATCAAATGATCAACGTGAGATGCTCGACAATCTGATGCAACTTATTCTTTCAATACGCCAGAAATCACGTGAAACAAAAGACTGGGGAACATCAGATCAGATCAGGGATACGCTGCAGAAGCTGCATATCACGGTGAAGGATGGGAAGGATGGATCATCGTGGGAAACTGAATGAATGAATGCAAACAATGCAAACAATGCAAATAATGCAAATAATGCAGGAATGTGGTGATGTGCTGATGTGCTGATGTGAAAATTGGCTGAAGCCAATGCCTATTGCCTATTGCCTATTGCCTACTGCCTATTGCCTATTGCCTATTGCCTACTGCCTATTGCCTACTGCCTATTGCCTACTGCCTATTGCCTATTGCCTATTGCCTACTGCCTAAACCAACCCATATGAAAACAATCTACGCATTAACCTTGTCGCTGCTGTTACTGGCAGGCTGTACTTCCAAACAGGAAAAAATGAAGAAAGAACTAACCAATTTTATCAGAAAGCATGATTCGGTGCTGATTCCACTTTACAAGCAAACTGCGCTTGCGTCGTGGAATGCAGCGGTTTCAGGAAATCCGGAAGATTTTAAAAAATCGGAAGATCTTAATTTGCAAATGATGTCCCTCTATTCCAATAAGGAGTCGTTAAAAAAACTGGAGGAGATTAAAATTTCAGGGATGATTACCGACAGCCTGCTCCTCCGCGAGCTGGATGTGCTGTACCGCTCTTTCCTTATGGCAAAGGCCGATACGGCTAAGCTTAATGCAATGGTGCGCCTGGGTACAGTGATAGAACAAAAATACGGCAATTTCCGTACGGAAATAGGTGGTAAAAAACTGTCGGACAATGATGTAGAAGATGTGTTGCGCAGTTCAAAAGATGTCAAATATCAGGAAGATGTCTGGGAAGCCCAGAAAAAGATAGGCACTGTCGTCGCAGGAGACATCAAAAAATTAGTCAAACTGCGCAATGAAGTTGCCAAAGAGCTTGGATTTAACAACTACCATGAGATGAGTCTTACCTTGAGTGACCAGGATCCGAAAGAGGTGAGTAAACTCTTTGATGAGCTTGACAAATTAACCAAAGGTGCCTTTGTCAAAGTGAAGGGTGATATTGACAGCTATTTCGTTAAATATTACAATCTGAAAAGCAAGGATGAACTGATGCCCTGGAATTATCAGAACCGCTTTTTTCAGGAGGCGCCGAAGATTTATAATGTTGACCTTGATACGTATTACAAGGATAAAAACCTTGAAACACTGACCGCCGATTTTTATGCCGGCATCGGGCTTCCCATCAATGATATCCTCAAAAACAGCGACCTGTACGAAAAGTCGGGGAAGAATCAGCATGCTTTCTGCACTGATCTTGATAACGCAGGTGATGTTCGTGTACTTTGCAACATCAAACCAAATTCCAAATGGATGAACACCATGCTTCATGAGTTCGGACATGCGGCTTATGATAAAAACATCGACACCCTGTTGCCCTTCATCCTGCGTGATCCGGCGCATACCTTTACCACCGAATCCATTGCCATGATGTTCGGTCGTTTCTCCTCAAATCCGCAGTGGATAAAAGATATGACCGGTATCACCGAAGAGGAGAAGATGAAGATTGCCGAAAATAGTTTTAAAACACTTCGCCTTGAACAACTTGTTTTCAGCCGCTGGGCTCAGGTAATGTATCGTTTCGAAAAGGGTATGTATGAAAATCCAGATCAGGATCTGAACAAATTGTGGTGGAACCTGGTTGAAAAATATCAGTTACTAAAACGCCCGGCAGGCCGTAACGAACCCGACTGGGCTACCAAAATCCACATTGCCACCTATCCCTGCTACTATCACAATTACCTGCTTGGCGAACTTCTTGCTTCGCAATTGTATTATTACATCGTTGGCTCGGTAATTAAATCTGACAACTACAAATTTCAGAGTTTTGTGGGCAACAAAGAGGTTGGCGCCTGGCTTAAGGAAAAAATCTTCATGCCCGGCAGTCGCTGGTACTGGAACGAAATGATCGAAAAGGCCACCGGTGAAAAACTTACGGCGAAGTATTATGCAAAGCAGTTTGTCGATTGACCCCGTCAGGGTCCACCACCCCGTCAGGGTTCCAGTCCCGGTGAAAAATGCCATCTTGCTTTTCCTCGTTCTGGCCGCCTCCACCCTGCTTTCGGCACAAACCTGGAAGACCTACAACACCGGCAACGGGCTTGCCGGCAATACAGTTAAGAAGATCGCCATTGATGCCGCCGGCAACAAGTGGTTCGCCACCGACGGCGGGGTTTCTAAATTCAACGGCACGACCTGGACCACCTATACCGAAAAGGACGGGCTTGCCAGCAACTATGTGAATGCCATAGCCATCGACGCTCAGGGCAGGAAATGGTTTGGCACAGCCAATGGCGCCTCGGTTTTCGACGACTCCACCTGGACGACTTATACCATTGCCGACGGATTACCATACGATTTCATTTACGATGTATCTGTCGACTACCTGGGCAATATCTGGTTCGGCACCTGCAGTGGCGCAGCCCGGTTCGACGGTTCAACCTGGACCACCTATATGACCTGCTGCTCGGTTTTCGTGGTTGAGCAGGACCCTTCAGGCAATGTCTGGCTCGGGCCAGGCGACAGCGGGCTTTGCAGGTTCGACGGTTCGTCGTGGACCAAATATTCGCCTCAGAACAGCGGTTTGTTGAGTTTTTCGGTATATGCGATCGCCTTCGACGCCCAGGAGACCAAATGGTGCGGAACCAACAGGGGGATCTCCGTCTTCGATGACCTCACATGGGATACTATTAACAGGTCCAACGGATTGCCGCAGCAGGATGTTTATGCGATCGCAGTTGACGCCCAGGATAAAAAATGGTTCGCGACCTGGGGCGGCGGCCTGGCGGGATACAAGAACGGGGTGTGGAATTATTACACTATAGCCGATGGCCTGGCAAGCGACTACATCTGGGACATTGTCATCGACCGTGACGGTTCCCTCTGGATCGCCACCAAAGATGGTGGCGTTTCTAAATTCAACGGTTCGCAACCAGCGGTGAAGCATGGTCCCGATTGGCGCTGGGCACATGGCGCAGGTTGCAATTACAATGATTACTGCAATGCCGCTGTTTGCGGGGCCGGAGGCGACCTCTTCATCGCTGGTGCCTTCGGCGGTGACTCGGTCACGCTGGGCGACATAACACTGCACAACCACGGAACATATATGGTCAACGATGTATTGTTTGCCCGGCTGGACCCGCAAGGGAACTTCAAATGGGCAAAAAGTGCCGGAGGACCCGATTATGATGAAGCCAACGGGATGGCAGCCGACCCGGCGGGGAATATTTACATCACGGGCCGGTTCAGGAGTGCCTCCATCCAGTTCGATGCGGAAACACTTGTGAACGGCGGCAACCCAGGCACAGGGGATGTTTTCATCTGCAAGTTCACTGAAAACGGGGTGCTGACCTGGTCCAGGCGGCTGGGCGGACCAGGCGAGGATCTGGGGTCGTGTGCAACCACTGATGCCCAGGGGAATCTTTATGTAGCCGGAACGCTCGACAGCACCCTTTTTATTGGCTCGTGGGACCCGGCCGGGAACCAGCGCTGGCTTCAGAAAGCCACCGGCGAGCGGTTCAACGAGGTAGCCGCGATCATTACCGACAGGATAGGGAACATCTATCTCTCAGGCAGCTATGGCGGGAACTCCATTAAATTCGGAACCACGGAACTGCCGAATACCGGTCAGAACTACATGGATGCCTTTGTCTACAAGTTCAATTCAGCGGGCAATGTACTCTGGGCCCGTCAGGTCGCCGGCAGCAGCTGGGAGACCGGGGCCGGAATGGCATGTGATCCTGCAGGCAACCTCTTTTTCACAGGTTCCTTCAACTCCGGCACCATCCAGGCCGATACTGTAACACTTTCAAATGCGTACGTTCCCTATTTTGATTATTTCCTGCTGAAGATGAACGCTGCTGGCCATGTTGTTTGGGGACAGCGGGGTGGCGGGATCGGCAGTGATGTGGGGATCAGCGTTGCGACCGACACCCTGGGCTACGTATATATGGCTGGCGAATACCGTAGTTCCAGCCTGCTTATCGGGAACACGAGCCTGCCGAATGTCGGAGAAAAGGATATCTTCCTCGCCAGGTTTAGTCCTGCAGGATTATCTGCCTGGGCAAAGCGGGTGGGCGGCAAGGGGGATGATTATGTAACGGCTCTGGTGGCCGACGGTGACGACAATATCTACCTCAACGGGTATTATGGCAGCAACAGCCTGAAGTTCGACAGCATCCTGATGACCAACCCCGTTTATTACGATCTCTACAACGCCCGGATTGGCGCCTGGATCACCAGCAACAGCCCGCTATGCGAAGGTATGAGACTCACACTGTCGGCAACGACCATCCCAGGGGTCACTTACAAATGGTATGGTCCGCTTGGATTCACGTCAACGCAGCAAAACCCTGTCGTAAGCAACAGCGCCACGGCCGGGATGTCAGGGATCTATTACCTTTATGTTACCCAGGGTGGCCAGACAAGACCATCGGGACACACGACGGTAACGGTCAATCCTGTTCCACCGCCTCCGGTCGCCGGCAGCAACAGCCCTGTATGTACAGGCAGGCAACTCTATCTCACCGCCACGGCCCTGCCCGGGGCCTCGTTGTTCTGGATAGGCCCTAACGGCTTCTTCGCCGCGAAGCAGAACCCCGTGGTCAGTGATTCCGCAAGGGTTTCCATGTCGGGGACCTACACCGTTTCGGAGAAGATCCGGAACTGCCCGGATAATAAGGATTACGCGAATGTTATCGTTTACGGGCCGGCAGAAAAGCCGGTCGTCACCTGGCTGGCCCCCGAACTCCTGTCAACTACTGCTGCTGGTTACCAGTGGTTTCTTGAGGGGAACGCGATTTCCGGCGAAACGATGCAACGTTGCACACCTCATCAAAACGGAAATTACATGGTCGAAATTGCCGATTCCAACGGCTGCAGGGCGACATCGGAGGTATACGCCCTGCAAAGCTATGGCCAGCGGGATGATCCGGCATTCGTGTCGCCCATGGTTTTTCCCAATCCTACCAGGGGCATGGTCAGCATCATTGTCCCGGAAGGGGTGACGGGCATCAGGGTTTTCGATCCGGAAGGGAGAACATTGCAGAGCATACCGGTGGCCCAGCAAAGGTTTGAGGTGTATCTGAAGGATGCGGGAGTTTACTTCGTCACTTTTGAGGGGGCGTCCCGGTATCCGGAAAAGAAAGTTGTGGTGTTGCCCTGACCCTGTCAGGGTGCTGCAAAGGGTGCTGCAATATTCCTGGCAAAGGTTTGCGCCCGCTCCAGTTCGCCCTGATCGGGATGCCCGATGGTAAGCGGGCGCATTCCGGCAAATTCCATGAGCATCGGGATATTGCTTGCCATGAGTTCATTTGCGATCTTTTCCGAAAGTTCTCCCTGGCAATGAAAAAGACCAACAAGTTCGCTTTTTGAACAGACAGCCCTGCATTTCTCCAGTTCTTTTTCAAGCAAATCCTGTTGTTGCTGATCCTCGTTCTGCATCAGCATGGCATGGGTGATAAAAAGTGCAATCTTTCTGCCCGGAGCATGAGCAGCAATGAATTTCCTTGCCGGGGCAGGCGGGCCGAACTGCATGACCGGAAAGCCGATAAAGACAAGATCGAACCCTCCGGGATTTTCAACTTCATCAAAGGGTTTTATGGTCTTTTCGCCGCCAAGTGACGAAAATATAGCTTCCGCCACTTTTCGTGTATTGCCGGTTTGTGACCAGTAGGTGACCAGGATCTTCATTGGATAAATGATTAAGTTATGTGTTTCGGCTTTGCATATTCATTTTTTCAAGCAATCCATCCTTGTAAACCAATCCGATGGGGATCAGATGACCTGCAACATCTACCTGGTTCCCTTCGATCGAACGAATCAGGGTAAAGGAAACGATAAAGGATTTATGTACACGGATAAACAAATTATCAGGAAGTTGCATCAACAGGTTCTTGAAGGTTTCATGAATAACCAGGTTTTTATCCCGGGAATGCACCTTGATGTAATCACCGGTTGATTCAAAAAACAGGATGTCACCAAAATCAATCTTATGAATTCGTTTATCGGCGCGAAGCAGAATATATTCCCTGTTCAATGCCTGTGGAACTTCCCGGGCATTTTCCTTGTTCATTCTGAATTCGGCTAATTCAGCAGCCTTGTTGACAGCCCTTAGGAACCGTTCAAATGAAAACGGTTTTAACAGGTAGTCAACTGCATTTGATTCGAACCCTTCGGCAGCGAATTCGGGATAGGCCGTAGTAAATATGATGGAAAGCGGTTGTGTCAGCGTTTTGACAAACCGGATGCCCGATAACCGTGGCATATTGATGTCGAGAAAAAGGAGGTCGGCCTGGTGGGTTCGCAAGTATTCACCAGCTTCAAGGGCATCAGAACATACCTGTAACAACGTGAGCGACGGGCAATCGCCTATATACTGGACCAGGATTTCCTGGGCCAGCGGTTCATCATCGATCACCAGGCATTTAAGTTTCATTTTCCGATAAGATCAGCAGGTCAGCTTTATAACGGTTATCCGTTTCAGATATTTCAAACCGGTGTTTCCATGGATAGGTCATCATCAGCCGCTTTTTCAGGTTTTCAAGTCCGATCCCCCGGCGATTATCCCCGGGGATATCCTCTGCCTGACCCTTGTTATTTTCTGCCACAAACCTGATGGCATCATCTGAAATGGTCCATTCGAACGTGACAAATGCAGATCCGGTTTCTCCCTTTATTCCGTGTTTGAAACTGTTTTCGATCAGGGGCAGGAAAAGTAAAGGGACTATTTTCAGGGTTTTCGGTTCGCCGTTGATCCTGACCTCAATTTTTGCCTGCGGTCCTGAACGGATCTTTTGAAGATCAATATAATGCCGCATATAATCCAGTTCTGTGGTTAATTCAACGCGCTCCCTGCCGGTTTCATATAATATGTAACGCAGCAAATCGGATAGCTTCAGGATCGTTTCCGGCGCCTTGTCGGAGTGCCTTAGTACCAATGCATAGATGCTGTTGAGGCTGTTAAAAAGGAAATGTGGATTGACCTGGGCCCGCAAAGCCTGCAACTCCGCTTCCGTACGATCTTTCTGCACCTGCATGAGTTGCCCCCTGGCCTCGAGCAGCAGGAAATACCCTTTCGACAGTTTTACAAGACTTGTAATCCCAATGAAGGCTGCCATGAATTTTAACAGGTCGATGAAGCTGAAGTATGAGATGAAATAGTAACCGGGAAGGATTAAATCGATGATATGCGTAAAAGTGAGCTGGTTGAGACCAGTGCTGGCAATGAGACATACGACGAGCAATAAAGCATATGTTAAATACTTTCCCCGGTTCAAAAAATAAGGAATCAGCAGTGCAAGATTGACGTAAACCCCGATGGCGATCGTGCAGAGAAAAAGGGCGGTATAAATATGATCAGTTTGCTGAATTTCGCTCGAACTGGCAAATACATGGACCAGGATATAGTACGACAACCCCCAGAAAACCAGGTGCTGGGTAAGCCTGGCAGGCCATGACCGGTAAGAAATCTTCAGACTCATTGCGGGTTGTTTTTTGTCAGGATAAAAGTATAGTCTTTGTTAAAAGCCTTTGGATCATCGGAATATTTCAGCATGAATTTCTGCAGATCATCGGTTGAAGCAGTAAGCACAACCTGGAAATTGTCATCATCGCTTTTTCCGGATTCTAAGGGGATCTTTTCATGGGCGATGCGGATCCTGTTTTGTTTGAACATCCCGATCAGCCACTCTTCGTTATACCATTGGATGGTAATTTTTCCGGATGACTGTTCAACCCTGGCCACGGTGTGCATCGGTACAAGGTGTGATGCCATCATTTCGCTGCTGCTCTCCACCTCCTCGGGATAAAAATCAAAAAACAGCTTATTGCCGAGATTAAAGAGATGGACGCTGAACTGCGACGTTCCCTTCTTATCCGAATAAGTGATCAGGTAAGCATTCTCAGGTTTGTGCGGTTGCAGGATACCGGTAGATTTCATATGCTGTTCGATCTTCCACGACGAGGAGTCATTCCCGGTCCATGTTCCTAAAAATTCTTTTCTGAAAAGAAGATCGCCATCCTTATAAAAAGGGTGAAGTGATTTTACAAAACAACCCGAGAGGATAAATACAACCAGGCCCGTCAAAAAAATGTTTTTCGCTTTCATGTTTCAGTATTTTGTGGTTTAACAGCACAAAAGAAACACAAAAACGAGCCAGGAAAAATCTTTTTCGTCAAACGTTACCTGTGCTTCGACAAACATGTGTCAAGTAACCCTTTCCATAATGATGCATGTTATTATTCACCATTTCACCATTTCACCATTTCACCATTTCACCATTTCACCATTTAAATTTTCGCTCCCATAACCATCCCCCCGATCATCGGAATCATCCACACAATCCATACAAAGATGCTGAACCGGTGAAAATTCAGGATTCTCTTTTCATCTTTCTTAACCAGAACTATTGTTGCCCATATTGAATGAAGCAGCATAAGCAGGATGGCAGTCATTCCGGTCATTCCGTGGATGTTGAATTTGAAAAGCGTTCCGCTGATTTCGGCCATGGCCGTTGTGCCGATCGTATCGCACAACAGCCCGAACCAGAAAAACCAGAGATGCCAGAATTTCAGCCTCCGGCTGATGCGTTCGGCCCATACGCCAACGGTATAGAGCACCATCGCTATGTTGATGAAAATAATGGCAAAGATCAGTGTCATGCTGTTTTTTCCTTCAACCTGGCAACCCGGTCGATCAATCCTTGCTGATGTTCCTGATCAGTTGAATTGGGATCTTTCATTTCACGGAACATTGTGCAGGGTAATTCGGGACAATCGCCACAATCCTTGTACTTCAGCTTATTTACTGAACAATCGTACAACGGACAAATTTTTGAAGGCACGTGTTCAAGCGCCCAGAAGGTTTGTCCCTTTACAGCATGGCAACCATTGCAAAGGTTACCAAAGAATTCACAGTCGGAGCAAATGAGGCCACAGGCAGAGAGAATCATAGGCTGGCTTGTTGATGTATCAGCAAAGTTAACTAAAAATAGTACCGATAACATTGCGATAAAGGCTTTCCGTAATATAATTTCAAGGGACAGGATAGTTGATATGTCGGATTTATAATTAATTTTACTACCCATTATGAAAGAACCCTCATTCAGTATTGTCAAAAAAAATAAATTTTTATGAGAAAGCTATTTTTTATTCTTGGTGTTTTACTTGTTTTTTCTGTTTATGGCCAAGTTCCCGTGCCAGCCAAAAAATCAGGAAAATCAAAGGCGGATAACCCAACCCAAGCCCCGGAAGCGATGGTAAGGAAAACAGAAAACTTTGATATTCTGGCCCTTGTCAGGGTATTTAAAAGTTGGGGATACATTGACAGGACCGGCAATTATGCTATTAATCTCCAGTTTGATAACGCCACCTCTTTTTCGGGAGGACTGGCCTGTGTGAAAAAAATGAGGGACTGGGGTTATATTGACACCAAAGGCACGTATGTGATAAATCCGCAATTTGAACGCGCCGAGAATTTTAGCGAGGGACTTGCAAGAGTCGTTAAATTTAAAAAATGGGGATACATTGAAAAATCAGGGACATTTGCAATAAATCCACAGTTTAACGATGCCAACGACTTCAAGAATGGCCTTGCCAGTGTAAAGAAGGGGTTGTCATGGGGAATTATTGACACCAAAGGCACCTATGTTGTTAATCCGCAATTTGCCGAATTGGGGCCGTTTTCCAACGGGCTTGCACGTGCCCGGACAGGCAAGGAATGGGGTTATATAGACAAGACAGGGAAATGGGAAATCAGCCCGCAGTTTAATGATGCTGAAGATTTTAACGGTGATTTTGCCCGCGTGAAAAAAGGAACTCAATGGGGTTATATTGACAAAACGGGGACCTATTCGATCAATCCGCAGTTTGAGGCTGCCGGTAATTTTTTTAACGGGTTGGCCCGGGCAAAAAAAATGCGGCAATGGGGTTTTATTGATAAAAAAGGAACCTGGGTAATCAATCCTCAGTTCGACGATGCAGGAGATTTTACAGAGGGTTTGGCACGTGTCAGAAAAGGGAAGGATTGGGGTTATATAGAATCATCAGGCAGTTATTCCATTAATCCCCAGTTTGACCATGCTGAAGATTTTAACGATGGTCTTGCCCGGGTGAAAAAAGGAACGCAGTGGGGTTTTATTGGCAAAAAAGGCGTTTACATTATCAATCCGCAGTTTGAAAATGCAAATGATTTTGTCCATGGATTTTCGCTGGTTCGCAAAGGCTCAAAATGGGGATTTATCAATTCCTCAGGAAATATCGTAATAAATCCAATTTATTACGAGGGAGACAATTTTTCAAAATAGCGCTGACTGACCCGTAATATTAACAGAAAAGCTATCTAATACGCGGGAATTACCCGGCTTTTACCAGGTAATAGTTTTTCTTTCCTTTCTGGATCAGGATATACTTTCCATTCAGCAAACAATCGGGGTTCATCACAAAGGATTCATCCACTTTTGCTTTATTTACCTGTACTCCACCCTCTTTTAACATCCTTCTGGCCTCTCCTTTGGAGGAAAATATTTGTGTCATATCCGCAAGGAAGTCGACGATGTTTACTGATTTCACCAATTCGTTTTTCGCAATTTCGCTTTGAGGGACACATTCGAACACCGACAACAGTGTTTCTTCAGGCAGCTTCATCAGCGTTTCAGCAGTACCCTTGCCGAACAGGATATCGGATGCCTCCAAGGCTAGTTGTAAATCTTCCTTGGAATGCACCCTGAGGGTGATTTCCACAGCAAGGGCCTTTTGCAGAATCCGCAGGTGAGGCGCTTCATTGTGTTGCGCCTGAAGATTCTCAATTTCTTCCTTGGAAAGCAGCGTGAATTTCCGGATATATTCCGAGGCATCGGCATCGCTTGTATTAAGCCAGAACTGGTAAAATTTATACGGAGATGTTTTTTGGGGATCGAGCCATACATTCCCCGATTCGGTTTTTCCGAATTTACCGCCATCGGTTTTGGTAATCAGCGGACACGTAAGCGCAAAAGCATCACCGCCAAGCTTCCGGCGGATCAGTTCGGTGCCGGTAAGAATATTCCCCCATTGATCGGAGCCGCCCATCTGCAGTTTGACTCCTTTATGCTCATAAAGCCAGCAGTAGTCATATCCCTGTACCAATTGATAGCTGAATTCGGTGAACGAAATTCCACTGCCTGATTCCATGCGTTTTTTCACAGAATCCTTTGCCATCATGTAGTTAACTGTTATGTGCTTGCCAACATCGCGCAGGAATTGAAGAAAGCTGAAATCTTTGGTCCAGTCGTAGTTGTTGACCATTTCGGCAGAATTGGCTCCGCAATCAAAATTGAGAAATTTTTCAAGTTGTTTTTGAATGCATGCCTGGTTATACCGTAAAACTGTTTCGTCGAGCAGGTTCCGTTCTTCCGACTTTCCTGAAGGATCGCCGATCATGCCCGTGGCGCCTCCGACAAGTGCAAAAGGCTTGTGTCCGGCCCGTTGCAGGTGCACCAGCATCATGATTGAAGCCAGATTCCCGATGTGAAGGGAATCGCTTGTGGGGTCGTATCCGATATAGGCCGACGTCATTTCTTTCAGAAATTGTTCTTCAGTACCCGGTGTAAGGTCATGGATCATCCCCCGCCAGCGCAGCTCTTCAATGAAATTCATTTTTCAGATTTTTTGCAAAAGTATGAAAAATGGCGGATTTGTTCACCCCGCCCCTTTCACCCTGTCAGGGTCGTTGACCCTGACAGGGTGAAGGGGGGGGGGTGAATGGGTCACCTTTTCAAATGTGCCATGATAAAATAGTTGATCAGCGGTACCAGGATAATTCCCAGAAACAGCGGAACAAACCAAATTCCCAGTCCTGATGCCGCACCTTCCGCTACCCGGATTGTAGCATAACTGAGATAGAAAAAGCCCCAGATCAGTGATGATTTCAGGGTTCGTATCATTCTGATTGCCAGGATGTATTGCCGCTGGGCATTTTCAGGTGTAATTTTCACGCTGAAGTTGAATCTGTAAGGGATCAGGCTGATCAGAGTAAGTAAGATGTATACAAAAAAAGCAATACCCGGAAGGATAATAAATGAAGCCCTGCTTCCATATTCATCTGCCTGACCCGAACTATTAAAATGAGTTGGAATGGTCTCCGGGATATGGGGATAATTGTAGATTGTATATCCTAAAAAGAACATCAATCCAGAAATGGCGATCGCTTCCAGCAACCAGTCGATGGGTCCCATATCAGGCCTCATCACAGGCCGGTCGGATTCGATGCGGTTTCGCCTGAACAAGCCATAGTTATTACGGTGTAAGATCATTTGCGTTCGGTTTATTTCGTTGGTAAATCCTGTGAAGATATTTTTTTCCTGGGAACACGGCCGGCCTCTTTCAGCACCTTATCGATTACCCATTCCAACTGTCCGTTCACTGAACGGAATTCATCAGCCGCCCATTTTTCAAGTGCTTCATAAATTTCCGGATTAACCCGGAGCATGAATACTTTTTTACTTGCCATAATGTTCCTACTGATGCAGTGTTCCGGTGTTTACCACAGGTGTTGTGTCCTTATCCGAACAGAGAACAACCATCAGGTTGCTGATCATGGCAGCTTTCTTGTCTTCATCCAGTTCGATCACATTTTTCTTGCTGAGCTGATCCAGCGCCAGTTCAACCATGCTCACCGCACCCTCCACGATCTTTGTCCTGGCCGCTACAACAGCGGTTGCCTGCTGACGACGCAACATCGCACCGGCAATTTCTGAAGCATAGGCCAAATAACTGATTCTGGCTTCCATTACCTCGATCCCTGCCATGGTCAACCGCTCTGAAAGTTCTCTTTCAAGGGCCAGATGAACCTCTTCGCCCCCTGCACGCAGGGTGATCTCTTTTTGTTCATCGTCAAAATTGTCATAGGCATAATGTCCGGCGAGTTTACGGGTGGCCGATTCACTTTGAATATCGACGAAATGTACGTAATCATCCACTTCAAATGCAGCCTTGAAGGTGTCCTTAACCCTCCATACCAGTACACAACCGATCATGATGGGGTTTCCGAGTTTATCATTCACCTTGATCGGCTCACGGTTAAGGTTGCGTGCACGCAGCGAAATTCTCTTTTTAATTAAAAACGGATTGACCCAGAAAAATCCATTCGTTTTAATAGTCCCTTTGTACTCCCCGAACAGCACCAACACCGATGACTCATTGGGATTTACCACAATAAGACCAAGGGCTGTGAATATCACAGCGATAAAGCAAAGCATTGAAACCACGATTCCCGTGACATACTGGTTGAATAACACAAGCCCACAGATTCCAAGGGCTAAAAACACGAGTAACATGACAACACCCATGTATCCCGAGGATGTTGAACTTACATTTTCTTTTTCCATTTTGTTAATTTTTTTGATATTAAAGTAATATTAAAATGATTTTGCAATAATACTACATTTTTTGGCTGAAGTCAAGCATTTATGAAAATATTTCTCTCGAGGCACGCAGAAACCTCCCATAACTCGTCATTTGTCACTTGTCATTTGTCACTTGTCACTTGTCACTTGTCATTTGTCACTCGTCACTCGTTACTTGTCACTATTGTTTCATGCGTCACTCCTCAATGGTACCAGTACCTCACAAATGATTTGTACGTCTATTTCACCACCCCCAACGGGAAATCCTGCCCATACCCGTAACCGGTAGGAAACTGGGGCTGGCCTTTGTGCTGTTTTGAGAGTTCAGGAACGAGGTTCTCTACACAACCCTTGAGGATGTTCACGGTAATGCGTCCATCCTGCGATTTGCAACTTCCTTTCAAAGCTTCAATCACCGAGTAAGTAAATATTCCGTGCCCGAGAGTGGCCACCTCTGTGGCGAATTGTTCGGTACCGCTTGCCGCAATGAAATAGGTTCCGGTGCTGCGGGCAAGTTGGGCGATCGCCCGCTCCTCCCCCGCACCCCGCATGGCAAAGGTTTGAACCGCTCCTCCGCTCTGACAGGCATCAAGCACGAAAAGCTGCTTTTGTGCTTTGATGTTTTTCGAAAATTCCTTTATTTCTTTGGCCGATATTCCTTTGGCTTTAAGCATCTCGTCGGCTTCGTACATTTTCGTTACATCATGGGGGACAAGGTAGTACATGGATTGATCGTTGTCAATTACACTGCTCATCACCCCATGGCCGGCATAGTAAAAAACAAATACATCCTCAGCACCTGCTTTCCCTTTGATGGCGTCGATGGCTGCCAGTATTGCCACCCGGGTAGCCTGAAGGTCATAGATCGTCGTCACCTCCACCTTCCCGAAAATGGGAGTGGCGCCCGTTTTAAGCGCCTGAACAAAGGCCTCGGCATCGTTGCACGCATAGTTGAGGTTATACCGGGGATTCAGGTACTGGTTAATGCCAACAGCAAGGACATACATGTTGGATTTCGCTGGTTGAGCAGAAGTGTAATGAACAGTGATTTCATCGGGCAATGACTCTGTACGCTGCATATTAAATGCAGTGGCTTTGATATGATTCTCGCCATTGACCAGGGTCAGTGAGAAAGTTTTAATCTGTTTGCCGGCATTACCGGTTACAGGCTTGAATCCACGCAGGGTGCCATCGATCAGTTTTCCATTGTGATAAAGTCTTATTTCATCGATACCGCCGCCCTGGTCGGTAACTTCAACCGCAATGTTGGTTAATCCCTTCGATAAATCAGCTCCACTTGCAGGAGAGGTGATCTTCACCAAGGGAGGCAACTTTAATCCCTGTTGGATTGTAGCTTTTGAATATCGCGAAATATCCTCTCCTTTTATCCTGGCCATCACAAGATCCGGACGATAATAGGTTTCAAACAACTGATCAATACCGATGACATTCATTCCATCCACGATATACACTGCTTCCTTCGCCAGCTTTTCAGAACCTGAGAAATAGCCTTCGGGAGTCCAGCAAAGCGATTCGCCTTTTTGGGTACTCGTTGCTGTAAAAAGTAGCTCTCCTGTTTGAATTTTCCAATAACGGATTGTACCATCCTTTGAACCCGATAAAAAATATTTCCCATCCGGGGAAAATGATAACGACGTTACCAGCGAGGTATGTCCGTAAAAAGACCTTAGTATGCTTCCTTTCTGTATATCCCAGAAAATGATTGAACCTCCGCTTCCATTTGATAATGCCTGCTTCCCATCGGGCGAAAATGCGACAGAATATATTCGATCTGAATAATTAAAGCTTCTGACCACATCGCCAGTCTGGACACTCCACAGTTTCAGGCATTGACTGCTATCCCGGCCTTTTGATAATACCAATTTTCCGTCCGGTGAAACAGCAACAGAATTCTCCTGAATAACATATTTAAATTGATCTTTGAACTGCAGTATGGCTTTGCCTGAATTCACATCCCATGACTTTAAGGCATCAGGAGACACGGTAATAATATTGTTTTCATCAGGAGAAAACACAAAGGATAATATTCCATAACCTCCCCACCACTCATAATTTCTCACCAACTTTCCTGTAGATATTTCCCATAAGATGCACTTATTATCCCATGCAATCGAAAAAGCATATTTTCCGCTGGGTGAAAATGCCACCTGGATGATTGCATTATCATGTCCTACAAGGGTTTTTACCAACTCGCCTGAATATACATCCCAGAGTTTTAATGTTTTATCCTCAGATCCTGAAAGAATATATTTTCCGTCAGGAGAAAAGCAAACAGAGAAAACCCTTGCCGTATGTCCGCTGTAGTTTCTGATTAAAGATCCCCTTGTAAGATCCCATAAACTCACTGAATTACTATCCGAAACAGATGCAGCATATTTTCCGTCGGGGGAGATGGCCGCACTGTTTATCGGAGTAGTAATACCCTGAAACAAACCAACTGTCCAGTCAGTCGAAATTTCCCAAATTTTCATGCGGGTTAGCGCATTTGAATAGATATAACGGTCACCGGGGATAAAACCCACACTGCGACCCCATGCAGGGTGGCCGATATGTTTGGGATGACCTTTGAAAATTTTTATTTGGTTGCCGGAAGATATATCATATAATCTTGCCGTATTATCTTTATAGCCTGCTAAAAAATATTTCCCGTTATTTGAAACAGCCACGGAAAATATAGTATCATTATATCCTGTAAATGTTTTTGTCTTTTGCCCCGTAAATGGATCCCATAGTTCAAACGTATTGTTCAATCCAGCAACCATTACAGACCTGCAATCCGGAGATAGCGCAAAGATGGATTTTGAAGACCACTCTGTTTTACTGATCTCGTTACCGGTCAAAATATCCCAAACGGATATTTTCATTTTCCCTCCATTACGAACTGTCAGCAGATAATGAGAATTTGGAACAAATGAGCCGGAAGTAAAACGGCCGAACCCGCTTCCTGCTTTTGTATCAAGGGATTGCAGTTCTTTCCCTGATGCAACATCATATACCTTTAAGTTACTACCTGCATTTGAGAAAGCATACTTCCCATCGGATGAGAAGCCCACCTGGTGAACGATGAATGTATTTTTAAAGGATTGTACTTCCTTTGCAGTGGCGATATCCCAGAGTTTCATCAGCTGGTCATCACTGCCTGTTAAAACATATTTCCCGTCAGGCGAACAGGCAACTGAACGAAGGCTTCTGCTATGCCCGGTAAAGGTGTGTATTTCTTTTCCGGTTTTTATATCCCATAATTTAGCAGTATTATCCGCCGAGCCTGTTAAGACAAACCTGCCGTTTTGTGAGAAACATACTGATTGCACAGAACTTGAATGTCCCGCAAAACATCTTATCTCTTTGCCTGAAGCAATTTCCCACAACTTTGAGGTCTGGTCATAGGATGCTGTTAAAACATACTTTCCATCATTGGAAAATGCAACCTGATTTATTTGAACATTATGTCCTTGCTGAATTTTTATTTCCTTTTGTGCTTCCACAGATGCAGATGCCCAGACACCTGTTATGAGAATGGAAACCAGCCTGAGAATTTGTTTCATAAGGTAAAAATTTGTTGTTTTATGAGGGGGTTGGATTATACTCCGTTTATGAGATTTATTTCCATTCGTCCTTTTACAATCTTGCAGGTTTTTTCATAGTAAAAGTATAATAAAACGATTACAATGACTGCCGTATCACTAAAAATATTCCCGGAATCGTAAAAAATGACCTGCATCAATATTCTTCATTTCCCAACCTGGTTGGTCAACAACATTCTCAACAGGGAAATACTGAATCAAAAGGAAGATCTGGAGGTTTTACCCTTTCTCCACAATTGACAGCGTAGTTGCCTAATCTTTGTAGTAGTAATAACAGGGCGTAAATCTTAGAACGGCAATGCTGCGAAATAGTAACCATAAGGGCTGAAAATTTTCAGCCCTTAATAGTAAACGGTCAGATTACGTAGCGGAATCCGCGAAAACCTCTGCTAAAATCAGCGGGAATCGGCCAACACCATTACATTCCAAGCTGGTTCATCATGAATTCGAGATCGACCATTATGTTGTCAATCCGTTGTTTGGTAGCCTGGCCGGAACCATGACCTACATTATAATCAATGTAGAGCAGCACCGGATTAATCTGTCCCGGATTATTCTGCAGGGCTGCGGTAAATTTCTTTGCGTGCAGCGGATCAACACGGCTGTCGTTGGCACCTGTCCGTATCAGCATGGTGGGCAGGTTTATCCCTTGCCTGATGTGATGGTAAGGAGAGTAACTCAATAAATTCCTGAAATCGGCTTCATTGTCGGAGGAACCATATTCGGGGATCCAGTAACGGGCGATCAGAAACTTATGGAATCGAACCATGTCTAACAATGGAACCGCGCAGAGTACCGCTTTATACAGATCGGGGCGCTGGGTGGCAATGGCACCCATCAGCAATCCTCCGTTGCTGCCACCTTCTGCAACGATTCGGCCGGGATTGGTATATTTATCCCTGATAAGCCATTCGGCACAGGCGTTGAAATCGTCGAAACAGTTTTGTTTCCTAAGTAACATGCCGTTGTCGTGCCATTTTTCTCCATATTCGTCGCCTCCGCGGATGCCCGGTTCAACGACCACCCCGCCACGGTTGATAAACGATGCATAATATCCATAGTAACCGGGCGTAATGCCGATTCTGAAACCGCCGTAAGCAGTTAAAAGTACGGGGTTGTTGCCGTCGAGTTTCAGATCTTTCCGGTGAACCACAATGCATGGAATGCGGGTGCTGTCTTTAGAATAGTAAAATTTAATTTCGCCGGTGATGTTGCTCATATCGATCGGCAGCGTCCGGGAATAATACAACCGCCATTTGAAATCGGAAGGAGAGGCAACATACATTTTTCCGGGCGAGGTAAAGGTACTCATATAGATATAAACGGAGTCCTCTTCTCGGTCGAAACTCACATAATCCACATTTCCGATTTCAGGCAATCCGATGGCCTTGATTACTTTCCCTTTGGCATCGTGGAGCGTAAGCCGGCTCTGAATGTCTTTTTTATCCTGGACGATCAACCTTCCGTCTTTCAGAACCTCAACATTTTGTATCACGGTAGCGCCTTCGGGAATAAGTACCTGCCAGTCCTTAAAGGAAGGCTTTTCCTTGCTGGCAACCATGAAGCGGTAATTGGGTGCATGGTCGTTGGTGAGAATATAAAGTTTATCGCCGATAGCCCAGGGATATGCCTGGAACTCCTTACTATCGTAGACAGGTATCCCGGTATCGTTTGTTCCGGTCTTCCTCATTGTGCAATTATTCGAATTGAAATTGCTCTCCCCGAAAAAGGTCACATCACTATACCTGTTGTCATATACATAATAGGAATCTTTCGCATCCTTTGTGGTTCCTATAAACTGTGCTTTTTCAACAGGGTCGCCTACTTTCCACAGGTAACTCTTCAGCGGGACCTGGTTGTCGACATCTGCCTGGCTCCGTATTGTGAAATAGGCATGTTGCTGGTCTTTGGTCCACTGGTATCCGAAGATATTTTCGAGCGGCGGATAAAGGATCTTCCCGGTTCGGGTGTCGATGATGTAGGTTGTGGATATTTCCGCACCGCTTTTCTGCACACTCACGGCGGCACGTTCCCCGTCATAGGTGTATTGAACGGAAGTAGTCGATGTTTTACCTGAGGTGTCGAGTTTCACCGGATCCCATATCTGAACCTTTTTACCTTCAAGAATGGTATACACCGAGGATTGTTTATCACCTTTTTTTTTGATGGTCTGGAATACGCGTTTCCCCTCTTTGCTGAGCGGGCCCTCATAATCCATATCAATAAAAGCCGCAATCTCCTCGCGAAGCCCCGGATGGTTCTTCTGGGTTGCATTCATGAATTGCACGGTGTAATCATGCTGGGCCTTTGTCCACTCCACAACCTTCGGATCGGTTTTGTCTTCAAGCCAGCGGTAATTATCTGTTAACAGAACCCCATGAAGGGTATCCACAACCGGTTTTTTTTCGGTAGGTGGCGGGTTGAATGCTACCTGGGCAAAACCGCAAAACGGCAGCCAAAAAAGTAAAAGGATCAAACAGTTTTTCATAATGCTTACGTTTAAAATTTACAGACCTCATTCACTGTCCTGCCCTTTCAGGGGGATGGGTGGCTGAGACCGGTCATTTGGGTTAATTACACACTACCTGTGGCGGGGAATATCTTTCTGGTTCCAAATATAATACCTCCTGCACTGGCCGATGAAAATATTCGGCAAGTACATGAAATTTCTTGATCAACAAGATTATTTCTGTGATTAAACGTTTGTTTTGGCCCCGGTTCAGGGATCCTACAATTTCACTGCCCGCAGCACCTGCTTGCCTGATGGTGTTGTAATGTTCACGAAATAGAGCCCGGCAGGAAGTGTGTTAAAAACATCCAGCCTTATGGATGAAGTAACGTTCATGTTGAGATTTAAGGTGTGAATCACCTGTCCGGTAATTGAAAGAATTTCAACATGAATGATTTCCGATGAATTCAGTGGACTCTTTAACCAGGTATCGGATGAAAAAGGTACCGGAGAGAGTGAAAATGTTTCATGTTCCGGGGAAATGATGGTTCTGCCAGACAGCATCAAACGTGCATTTACCATGTTCGGGATGCCATATCCCAGCAGTGAGTCGGGGGTGCTCGCACGGGAGGCAGTATTCCGAACGGCATTTCGCAGTTGTTCGGCAGAAAATGACGGGGCTGATTGCAATAAACAGGCCATGGCACCAGCCATGATCGGGCAGGAGAATGATGTGCCATAGCCACTGCTGACTCCGCCTCCCTGGTCAATAATAGCAGTTCCTGAACCTTCGGCTACAACGTCGGGTTTTATACGGCCGTCGGCAGTTGGTCCTGTTGAACTGAATGAGGCATAAATACCCTGGGCATCCACGGCGCCAAGAGTAAGCACGCTATCGCCATCGGCTGGGGCGGCAATGTATTGCCATGGTGACCCTCCTTCATTTCCGGCACTGTTAACCACGATGATGCCACGGCTTGCAGCCAGTTCGGCCGCCCTGGTTACCGGGGTGGTTTTGCCATCCATATCAGCATACGTATGATTAAAAGGAGCATAAAAGAAGGTGGTATATCCAAGGGATGAACTGATCACATCAGCACCGAGACTATCGGCGAATTCAGCTCCGCCTGCCCAGTTATACTCTTCAATAAGCGCCTCATAATCTGCAACCTCTGTTCTAATCAGCCAGAATGAAGCATGGGGCGCTGTTCCAACCATCAAACCCGGGAGATTGGCCCCAATGGTTGACAGGGTGCTCATACCATGGCTATGCATGTTATCGCCGAATACATTATTGCCTGGGATGTTAAAATCACGTGTCCCGAGGATCTGGTTGTTCAACCAAAGGCTGTCGAAGGCATGAATCTGGTCGACATGATAAAATCCGGCATCCAGAATGGCAATCATGATCCCCTGTCCCGAATATCCAAGGTTGTGTAAACCGTCAACAGATATCATGTGTGCCTGGTTATATCCCTGGCCATAATTAAATGCACCCGAAGATTTTGTGGTGGCTTCGGGCAACCGTTTGGTCACTGTGTATGGAGGAATTCCATTCAGTGATTTAATACCCGGCTCACCGGATGTTTCCAGAGGCTGCTTGGTCAACACCTGGTCAATGTGATCGACAAACGGAAGCAGGGCGATGGCAGCCAATACCGTTGGGTCATTTGTATTAACAACCACGGCGTTGAACCATTTCAGTGAATAAACCACAACGGCACCGGTTGCCGCAATTTGCGTGACATAGGATGGCGTTACGGGAAGATCCTTGATATCGAGCGGTATGTTCGATTTTGTACGGCGGTCGAGTGCACGCTGGGTAAGAAAAGCATTCGGGTCGGAAAGTGAATACGGGTTGTTGTCTTTATCTTTCAGAAAAACAACGTGTTTTTGCTCCTGGGCAACAAGACCAAGGGAATAGATGAAGGCCGATATAATAATGAGTATACGTATCATAATCATTGAAAATTAAGGAGGTGAATTTTTGCAAAGGTAATGGATTTTCACTATCCGGTGAGTATTACGACTCCACCCTGCGCTGTCCATGCGATACTGTGGATTTTTCGTCAAACTCAAACGCTCCGGCTATGGCTTGCTCCCCATATTGAAGATCAGGGTTCCACCGGCAACCAAATCAGCGTGGTCGAGGAAGGGTGTGTCCAATGGTTTCCCGTTGAGGGTCATTGACTTTATATAGATGTTTTTTTTATTCAACCCATTGGCCTTTATGACAAAGGTTTTTCCATCGGGCAAAGTAATGATTGCTGATGAAATGCACGGGCTGCCAATGGCATACAGGGTGGTTCCCGGACAAACGGGATAAAATCCAAGCACACTGAAGATGTACCAGGCGCTCATCTGCCCGCAATCGTCATTTCCGCATAAACCATCGGGCATGTTGCGATACATGGTATTCACGATCAAGTGAATCTTTTCCTGTGTTTTCCATGGTTTGGAAGTCCAATCGTAGAGATAGGCCACATGATGGCTGGGTTCATTGCCATGGACATAGTTTCCGATGAGGCCTGCACGGGTAACATCTTCGGTTTCTTTAAAATACTTATCATCAAGAAACATTGTAAACAGCGAATCCAGGCGGCGGATAAAGGGTATTTCACCACCAATCATCCCAATGTAATTCGAAACATCATGAGGCACATAGAGCGAATAATTCCATGAG
Source organism: uncultured Bacteroidales bacterium (assembly GCA_903925275.1). Lineage (GTDB taxonomy): Bacteria > Bacteroidota > Bacteroidia > Bacteroidales > FEN-979 > CAIVAT01. The sequence continues at coordinate 2,242 of CAIYES010000031.1, read as the reverse complement.
TTTCCTTCGATGAAACCCTGGCCGGTAGTTCGCAAAGGATCGAAAGGTGTTTTCCATGTACCATCCGATTTTTTTGCCCGGATAAACCCCGTCGAGGGATCAAACAAGTTGCGATAATTAAGTGAACGTTCGGTGAAGTGCTGTAACTGATCCTCGGCAAACTGTTTTTCCTGATCGGATGGCTCTTTTGCATTGATGATAGCACGGGCAAATTGTGCAATGGTATAGTCATCGTAGGAATACTCCAGGGTGATGGATGCCGAATTTCCCAATTTATCATCCGGCACATATCCGTACTTCATGTAATCGCCGATGCCGTCGTAGAATTTGTTGTTTGCCGTGGTCACGCAGGCCTTAAAAGCCTTTCCGGCATCAAATCCCCGGATCCCTTTTACATATGCATCGGCGATTACTGCCACACTGTGGTAGCCGATCATGCACCAGTTTTCATTCCCGTGATGCGACCATACGGGAAGCATGTGCTCAGGGCTCTGATCAAAGTGGGCAAGCATGGAGTTCACCATGTCGGAGGTGCGTGCCGGATACAGAAGAGTCAGCAGCGGATGCTCTGCCCGGTAGGTATCCCAGAGGGAAAAGATCGTATAATTGGTGAAGTCTGCCGCTTTGTGAATGTTCTGATCCAACCCGCGATAACTGCCGTCAACATCATTGTATACTACCGGTGATAGCAATGCATGATACATGGCTGTATAAAAGTTGATCTTGCGGTCGCCGGTTCCTTCAATCCTGATCCGGTTCAATTCATTTTCCCAATTGGTGCGGGCCTGGGTTCTGGTTTTCTCAAAATCCCAATCAGGTATCTCCGCCTGAAGATTTTTCAGGGCGCCATCCATGCTCACGGCTGAAAGCCCAATCCTGAGCATTATCTTTTCACCTTCACCGGTAGAAAAATCAAAATGAGCCCTGATTTTCTTCCCGGCCATTTCCGGAAAATTTTCCTGTTGGTTGAATTTTCGCCAGAATCCTTTGTAAACGGGCTGTTCGTCGTTTCGATACCCGTAACTTTTAAATGGTTTTGAAAAGCTCAGGGCAAAATAGATGTAACGGGTCCTGGCCCATCCGCGGGTGATCCGGTAGCCGGTGATGAGTGTGTCGTTGTGAACCTGCACACAAGCCCACAAGACTTTTCCATCGTAATTGTATATCCCATGAAGCAAATCCAGGATGATATGTGCGCTGTCGCTTTGAGGAAAGGTATACTGATGAAAGCCACAGCGGGTAGTTGCCGTCATCTCCGCCTCCACATCCGGATCGTCCAGATGAACGCGGTAATACCCGGGCGATGCCTTTTCCGTTTCTTTGCGGAATCCCGAACGGTATCCGGTTTCGGGGTGATCTGCCGTTCCCGGGTTCAATTGAAGCTTTCCGACAGTAGGCATGATGAGAAAATCACCAAGGTCGGAATGACCCGTTCCGTTGAAATGTGTGTGGCTGAAGCCAACGATCGTTTTATCCAGGTACTGGTATCCTGCACAGTAACGGTATACATCCGGATTGTATTTCCCGTCTTTTTCATAGGGAATCGTATCGGTATCCGGGCTCAGTTGAACAAATCCAAAAGGGACACACGCCCCGGGGAAGGTGTGGCCCATCTCCTGGGTGCCTATGAAGGGGTTTACATAGGGTGTAAGTGATTCGGCCGGCAAAGAAGGACTTGCCTTTTTGACGGGCTGAGCGAATCCCGAAATGTTCGTAAAAATGGTGCATGAAATGGATAGGATAACGGCCAGGACTAACTTTTTCATAAAGAAAACATTTGTAAAAATTAACGATAATTCTGGTCAAAAAATTACCTCACCCTGAGGCTAGCCTCACCCTAAATCTATCAATTTATACCTCACCCTAAATCTATCATTTTATACCTCACCCTAAATCTATCATTTTATACCTCACCCTAAATCTATCATTTTATACCTCACCCTAAATCCCTCCCCTCAAGGGGAGGGACTTACTATAACTTCTACTTGTTAATCAACGACTTTACCATAATTGCTGCCAAAAATGGAGGATCTTTCTCCCCTTCTCCTTCAGGAGAAGGGGTCAGGGGGTTGAGGTGAGTTTAGATTTACCACCTCACCCTAAATCCCTCCCCTTCAGGGGAGGGACTTACTATAACTTCTACTTGTTAATCAACGACTTCACCATAATTGCCGCCAAAAATGGAGGATCTATTTCCCCTTCTCCTTCAGGAGAAGGGGTCAGGGGGTTGAGGTGAGTTTAG